>NZ_JBHVYK010000004.1:40822-91093 GCF_042880855.1 Streptomyces sp. NPDC058291 | reverse complement strand
CCCGCCGGCGCCCGGGCGCGGGCCCCCCCGCCGGCCCGCCCCGCGCGGGGCGGCGCCCCCCCACGGCTCGACTCAGTGCTGTACCTTCCTGCGGCTGCCGAGCAGCAACTGGTCGAAATCCTTGCGGACGACGGCCCAGTCCCAGGAGGAGAGAGCGTGTTCGGCGGCCGCACGGCCCTCCTCGGACCACGCTTCCTCGGTCGCCGTACAGGCGAGCACCCGACGCGCCGCCTCCTCGGGGGTGCGTGCCACCCACTCCTGCGGAAAGACCGTGCGGGCCCCGTGCCTGCGGCCGGCGAAGAACGGCCAGTCACGGATGACCGGGACGGCCCCGCTGGCGGCGCCCTCGACGAACCCGCAGGGGAAGCCCTCCCGCACCGACGAGTTGAGCATCACCCCGATCTCCTGCAGAGCGGCGGGCACGTCGTCGGTCTGCCCGACCCGGCGGACCGCGCCCGAGGACACCAGCCCTGCCAGCTCCTTCTCGAGCTGGTCGTGATAGGCGCGTACGGCGGGACCCGTCTCGGGGTCCAGATCGCCGCCTATGAGCACCAGCCGGTAGCGGTCGTCATGCTCGCGCAGCCGCCGCAGGACCTCGACCGCCCAGCGGGGATCCTTGGCCACCTGGCTCACGCCCACCAGCCCGAGGGTGAACCGCGCCTCCGGCTGCTTGGGCCGCCGGTACGCCGACAGCTCGAGCGCGTTGTGGATCACGTGCAGCCGCGGACCGTTGGCGGCCGACAGGCGCGGCACCGACGCCGTGACCAGATCGCGCACGTGGTCGCTGACGAATATCAGGTCGTCGACCCTCGAGAAGTCCGTGAGGTACGGCCAGTAGGTGAAGGCCTCGTAGCTGTGCAACCGCACGACGACGCGGGCCGTGCCCGGGTCCACCAGCGTCAGGAAGGCCGCGCCGAACGCACACCACTCGACGAAGACCGTGTCGGCCCAGTCCAGGTGGGGACGCAGCGCCGCCTCGACCTCGTGTCCGAAGGGGACCTGGCTGCCGAGGGAGCGGCCGACCATCCGCTGCAGGCCCCTGGCCAGGGGAGCCAGCTCGGGATCGGCCGCCAGGTCCAGGACGCGGACCTCGACGTCGGCGTGCTGCTCGTAGTGGTCGGTGATGAGCGGGAGGAAGTTGGCGTTGGCCCGGTGGACGACGAGCAGCCTCAGCGGGCGACCGTCCGGGGTCGGCGCAGCCGGCTCCTTGCGGCCGCGCGGCTTCGCTATCGCCTTCAGGGCCGGGCTGCGGCGCATCGGAGCGGTGAATCCCGCCGGGTCCTCGGCCAGCGGCGAGGTCAGCCCGTCCAGATGCGGGACCCGGTGGAAGGCCAGCATCAGGGCCTTGACCGCCGACCCGGCCGCAGCGGCCCTGTGCCCTTCCTGCAACAGGGCGTCGGCACAGGCGAGTTCGGCCGCGTAGGCCTCCCTGAGGCGACGCGGGACGAGGCCGTGGGACAGCTCCAGTTCCGCCGCCTCGCCCAGCAGATCGGCCCTGGACCTGGGCTCGGCCGAGTGCTTCGCCATGACGTTCAGCAGGCGGGCCCCCACATCCGGCGCCCCCGCAGCACCAAGACCTGAGCTCAGCCAACGGGCGGGAGTGACCAACCGCTCAGCGAGAATGCGAGACACCGGCACAGCGTAGCTCCAGCTCCCGCACCGGACGCCAGGTCCGGTGCCGATCGACGACGAATGGCTGGCCCAGGACTCCGGCGTTCACATCAGCCCCCGACGCTCCGGCTCCTGGCCACGTGGACGGGCCGTGACCGGGCGGGCTCCGGTGGGACCGGCCGCGCGGGCCGGTCGGCCCGGTTCCGCACCGTACCGGGCCAGGGCCCGTACGGCGAGGGTGGTGCGCGTGAGCTGACGGAAGACGCGTGTGCGGTTGCTGGAAGCCAGACGGACGGCCCCGGCCGAATGGCCGGGGCCGCATCGTACGACGGCGAGCTGTGTCAGCCTCCGATGACCACCCTGCGCACGCCCTTCCAGGCCTCCGGGTCGGTCGTGCGGCGGCCGTCGACGAGGACCGTGACGTCCGGCAGGTCGGCCGGGGTCAGGGTGCGGTACTCGGCGTGGTCGGCCTGCAGGATCGCGGCGGTGACCTTCTCTCCCGCGTGCGGGGTGAGACCGTGCGCGGCGAGTTCCTCGTCCGTGTACATCGGGTCCGAGACGAACGGGACCGCGCCGCGCGCCTTGAGGGCCTCGACGGTCGGGAAGACGCCCGAGAAGGCCGTCTCCTTGACGCCGCCGCGGTAGGCGGCGCCCAGCACGAGCACGCCCACGCCGGTCAGGTCGCCGTACGCGGCGGCCAGCAGGTCGACGGCGTACTCGGGCATCGCGGCGTTCGCCTCACGGGCGGAGCGCACGACGGTCGCGGCCGGGTCGTTCCACAGGTACATCCGGGGGTAGATCGGGATGCAGTGGCCGCCGACGGCGATGCCCGGCTGGTGGATGTGGCTGTAGGGCTGCGAGTTGCAGGCCTCGATGACCTTCTTGACGTCGATGTCGTTCTGGTCGGCGAAGCGCGCGAACTGGTTCGCCAGACCGATGTTGACGTCCCGGTAGGTCGTCTCGGCGAGCTTGGCGAGCTCGGAGGCCTCGGCGGTGCCCAGGTCCCAGACGCCGTTGGCCCGC
Source organism: Streptomyces sp. NPDC058291 (assembly GCF_042880855.1). Classification (NCBI taxonomy): domain Bacteria; kingdom Bacillati; phylum Actinomycetota; class Actinomycetes; order Kitasatosporales; family Streptomycetaceae; genus Streptomyces; species Streptomyces sp. NPDC058291. The sequence goes on along the minus strand of NZ_JBHVYK010000004.1, from coordinate 88,459 downwards.
GGCAGGTCCTCGCGCTCGTCGAAGTCGAGGACCTGCTCGTAGAACTCCACACCGCGGGCCGACGAGGCCTCGTCGATGCCGCCGACCAGCTTGGGATAACGGCGCAGGTCGGCGAAGACCCGGCCGGTCAGGACGCGCTCCGGGGAGAACACGAGGTGGAAGTCCTCGCCGGCGGTCAGGCCGGAGCCCTCGGCTAGCATCGGCGCCCAGCGGGTGCGGGTGGTGCCGACCGGGAGGGTCGTCTCGTACGAGACCAGCGTGCCGGGCCGAAGACCCTGCGCGATCGCCTTCGTCGCGGCGTCCATCCAGCCGAAGTCCGGGGTGCCCTCGGCGTCCACGAACAGCGGGACGACCACGACGACGGCCTCGGACTCGGCGACCGCGGACGCGGTGTCGGTCGTCGCGCTCAGCAGACCGGCGTCGACGGCCTGCTTCAGCTTGAGGTCCAGGTCGTGCTCACCGGGGAACGGCTCGACGCCGGCGTTGACCAGCTCGACGACCTTCTCGTTGACGTCCGCGCCGATGACCCGGTGGCCCTTGGAGGCGAACTGCACCGCCAGCGGAAGCCCGATCTTGCCGAGCGCTACTACACAGATGTTCATGGAGGGTCGCTACTTCCTTTTCAAACGGGACTTCAGTCTCCGGACGGCGGCCCCCAGCGCCCGCCGGACGACCGTCCTCTTCGGGGGGTGGAGCTGGGCCGTGTCGACGACGACGCGTCCCTTGGGGTTGACGAGCGCCGACGCTCGATACGGATCCGTCTCCGGACCCCACAGCCGGGCCAGCGGCATGGGCAGCCCCTCGCCGCGCACCGCGATCTCGTACGTGGAGCCGGCCACGCGCAGGTACACCCGCACGCCCTGGCGGGCGGTGACGAGCTCCAACGGCATCCGGGCGTGCAGCACCGTGGCGGAGCCGTCCTCGGCAGGCGTCAAGGTCATCTCACCCCTCGGGGCGGGCAGCCTGTGCCCCGGCTTCAGCCGACGCGCGCCCGACTTGTCCGCGGACTTCGGCATGGCCCCGCGGACGAGCCCGAGCACGATCCCGTCGACGTCGCCGACGACCGGCACCCGTACGGACGCCGTGTACGTGAGCGCCTCGCCCTGCTGCTCCCAGGCGGAGGCCAGCAGCTCGGTGCCCTGGGCGAGCGGCCCGGGGACGGACTCCCCCAACAGCTCGAAGACCCTGTCGGCCAGGCCGGTGCGCGCGGCACGGAAGCCAGGATACCGGGCGTAGGCGCGGTCGCCCTCGAGGAGGAACGAGGGCCCCGTGCGGTTCGTCTCCGACGTGATGGCCTCGGTCAGCTCGTCGATCGCGCCGGCCTGTGCGAGGGCGATCCGCACCCGGCGCTTGACGTCCATGGCATCGCGTATGCCGTCGGTGAAGTAGCGGTCGGCCAGCTGGGCGATGCCCGCGCAGATCTCGCGCCGCAGTTCGCGGCCGAGCGCGGGGAAGTCGTCCTGGACGAGCTTGGCCAGCTCCCAGGTGAAGTGCCGGCGCAGGACCGCGTCGCGTTGCGGACCCGCCTCGACGAGACCGGCCGTGAAGTCCATGATCTCAGCGGTGGCGCGCAGCCGGGCCAGGTGGTCTGCGCGGTAGGTGATGTTGCTGGCGTCACCCCGCTTGACCGCGTAGTAGCACGTGTAGTCGGCCACCACCGAGATCTTGGCGGCGCGCACGCACGCCTCGATGGTGAACGGCTGGTCGCTGCCGACGGGCAGGTGCTCGGGGAAGCGCAGCTTGTACTTCTCGACCAGGTCCCGCCGGAACAGCTTGGTGTTGGCGAGGGTGAAGGGCAGTGCAGAGTCGTACAGGCTGACGTCCGGGTCGTTCTTCTTGTACAGCGCCTGGTGCACGTAGCGGCCGTTGGTGCCGACCATCTTGCCGACCACGACGTCCGAGCCGTGCGTGTCGCCGTACTTCACCATGCGCTCCAGGGCCTGTTCGCCCAGGTAGTCGTCGGAGCCGATGAAGTACACGTAGCGGCCGGTGGCCACGTCCAGCGCGCGGTTGCTGGGTGCGGCCGGGCCACCGGAATTGGCCTGGTGGAGCACCTTCACGGTGTCCGGGTACAGCGCCGCGAACCGGTCCAGCTCGGCGCCGCTGTCGTCCGTGGAGCCGTCGTCGACGGCGACGATCTCGAGGCGTTCGCGGCCTATGCTCTGCCCGAGGAGGGAATTGAGGCACTCCGTCAGGTACGGCATGGTGTTGTACACCGCGATGACCACGGTGACGTCGGGAGCCGACCTCATGACCCCGCCTTCGAGGCTCTGGGGACCAGCCGGGTGTAGAGAGCGTCGAGCACCTCGGCCTGCGCCTCCCAGGTCCACGTGTCGAGCAGACCGGGCTTGTCGTAGGCGGCCCTGTACTTCTCGGGGTCGGCCAGCACGGCCTTGATCGCGCGGGCCAGATCGTTGACGTCCTCGGCTCGGCAGACTTCGCCCTGGCCCGTGGCGCGGGTGACCTCGGACATGGTCTTGACGTCGCTCACCACCAGCGGCAGCCGGGCGTGCGAGTACTCGAAGAACTTCGTGATCAGGGCGATCTCGTGGTTCGGCCAGTGGTGGATCGGGATGCAGCCCACGTTCGCCGCGGCCAGGAATCGGACCACCTGCCAGTGCTTGACGTAGGGCACGGCGTGCAGCCGGTCGCCGACGCCGAGCTCCCGGGCGCGTGCGAGCAGACCCTGGATGTAGCCGGCCGCCGGGGCGGGGACCACGAACGCCATGTGGACGCCGTCCAGCTTCGGCAGGGCCTCCACCATGTCGCCGAGGCCGCGCTGCGCGCCGGGCGATCCGCTGTAGACGACCAGGGGGACGTCCGGTCCGATCCCGCACAGCTCGCGCAGGTCCGGCTCCGGCTCGGCGTCCTCGATCGCCGGATCCCGCTCGACGGGGCGGTCGGGCGCGTTGAGGACCACGGTCGGCTGCTCGGCGAGGCCGTGGCGCTCGCGCAGCAGGTCCGCCAGGCCCTCGGAGACCGTGACCACGGCGTCGGCGAACGGGGCGTACTCGCTCTCGTGCGCGGTGTTGCCGGGGATCCAGTGGGCGTTGTCCTCCCACGGGCGCACACCGGGCAGGAACTCGTGGGCGTCCCAGACCAGCTTGACGGTGCGGTTCCTGGCGCGGGCGCGGAGGGCGGCGCGAGCTCCGACGCCCAGCATCCGGAAGTCGTTGGCATGGATGAGGTCGGGCTCGAGGGCGTCGATCTCCTTGCCGAACGTCAACTCGTAATCCCACAGCACCGGTTCGAGGCGACGCCAGGCGCGCTTGCCCTTGACGGCCCTCCAGGTCGCCGTGAAGGCACGGTCGACGGGACCGCGCAGGGCGCGGCCCGCCTTCTGGGCCTGACTGCTCTGGCGGCTGCGGAACGCGACCCACTTCTGCATGAACTTCGAAACCGGTCCGGCCACCAGGAGCCGGGCGCTCTCGGCCTTGCGGAACAGAGGCGAGCCGACCGCCTTGGGCGCCACCTTGAGGGCGGCGCGGCGGGCCGCGATGTCGGCACGCCAGGCCTTGATCCACTGGCGGCGGTAGGCGGCCATCGGACCCGGCGGATAGGCGAACGGACGGCGCAGCAGCGAGCGGTGGCGTTCGGCGTGCCGCTTGGCCAGCGGGGTCTTCAGGGGCAGCAGCCGCACCTCGGCGTCACCCAGCTTCCAGCTGCGGCCGTTGCCGGAGCGGACGAGACCGAGCAGCACGACATCCCAGCCGGCGGCCGCGGCGGACTCGGCGGCCTTCTGCACCCGCGAGTCGCCGTCGACCTTGTTGTCGACCAGCATGACGACGCGACCCTTGACAGGTCGGGGTGCGCCGGCACTCTGCGCTTCCATTAACAGCCTCTCTTAACCGGTCACTTGAGGAAATCGCTGAGGACCTGCACGGTCCAGGCCCCGTCGTGGTACGTACGGGCGAAGTCGACGGACTTCCGGCCGATCCGCGCGGTGCCCTCGCGGTCGTCGAGGAGGGACCGCACGACCTCCCCGAGGGTGTCGGGGGTGGCGGAGACGATGGGCAGGGCGCCGTCCGTGGCCGCCTTCACACCGTCGCTGATGTAGGCGACGACGGGCTTTCCGGCGGCCATCGCCTCGACGGCGAAGGTGCCGTAGCTGCCGGTGGTGAACTGGTCGAGCACCAGGTCGCAGCTCTGCACCAGCTCGCGCATCTCGGCCCACGGAACGCCTTCGGCGAGCCGGAACTCGATGAGCCCCTTGTCGTGGAGCTCGGTCATCACCGGCATGATCCGGTCGGTGCCCTTGGTCCAGCGCTTCGACGGCGCGTGCAGGACCAGCGGCCGCTCGCGCTCCATCACCGGCCGGTCCGTGGCCCAGGCGGCGACGTCCACGACCAGCGGCGCCCACTTCGCGGAGGGCAGGTCCTCCAGCAGGTCCGGTGTGGTGACGTACAGCGGCAGACCCGCCTCCATGGCGATCCGCTTGTTCAGCTCGGCCTTGGCCTGCAGCTTCTCCGCGATGCCCTCGGGAGCGTCGTGGAAGAGGGAGAACGGGTGGCGGGCCATGTGGTTGCCGGGGTGGCGGATGTCGCTGCCGTGGGCGAGCAGCGCCACCTTGACCCGCCCCTGCTTCAGCGCGTTGAGGTCCCCGGCGATCGACGCTCCGTTGAGGTAGCCGAAGACCGGCATGAACGCGTCGACCAGCAGATGCGTATAACGTCCGACGATGCGTTCGACCTGCTGGAACTGGACAGGCAGCTCACGCAGGGCGGTCGCGTCGACGTACACGTCGGCCGGGTAGTCGAAGGACTCCGGCCGCTTGTTCATGACGACCTCGACCGACACGTCCGGGTTGACCCGCGTGATGGCCTGGGCGTACGCGGCGCCCTGCCCCGCGTAGTTGGCGGGACCGAGGCCCAGCCGGACGCGGGTCTCGCCGAGCTTCTTCCACGTCGGCTGGCCGCCGCCGTCGGTGATCTCCACGTTCCGCACCGCGTCGGGGGTCTCCTGCACCGTCCAGGACACCTCGGGCCGCGGACCGGGCGGGGTCTTCTTCGACAGCTCGCGGTACAGCTTCAGCAGCTTGCCGCTCTGCGCCTCCCAGGAGAGGTCGGTGCGGACCTCCTCGGTGATCGCGCCGGCGAGTTCCGCGCGGCGCTCCATGGCCCGCGCGGCGGCCGCGGCGAACGTCTTCGGGTCGTCCCAGGTCCACACCTCGCCCAGGCCGCGCTCCTCGACGTACGCCTTGATGACCTTCACATCGCTGGTGACCAGCGGCAGTCCCGCCTGAAGGTACTCGGAGACCTTCGTCGGCAGCGACACCTCGCAGTTGGGCACCCGGCGGAAGGGAGTGAGGCCGAGGTCGGCGGAGGAGAGGTAGTCGGCGACCTCGTGCTGCGGCACGTACGGCGCCAGGTGGACGCGGTCGCGCACGCCGAGGGACTCCGCCTGGGCGAGCAGTTTCTCGAGCAGGGGCGTCATCCGGCCGTGCACCAGGGCGAGGTGGAAGCCGGGAAGGTTCGGCAGGCCTTCGATGACGGCGTCCACACCGCGCTCCGGGCCGATCCAGCCCGAGTAGACCATGAGCGGCGTCTCAGGACCGAGACCGCAGGCCTCGCGCACCGACGAGGTGGACTTGCCGCCGCCGATCACCTCGCGCACCGGCGAGTTGCCCACCACCAGCGGCAGCTCCGGCAGCTTGTGGTCGTCCTTCAGCAGCTCCGCCAACTGCGGGGACACGGTGACGACCGCGTCGGCGCGGCCGATGAAGTCGGCCTCCACCGCGGGCAGCGCATAGGCCTGGCGGGCGTTGGGCCACTCCACGCCCCTGATGTACTCGTGGGCGTCGTACAGCCAGACGCACTTGCGGCCCCGGGCGCGCAGCCGTGCGGCGCTCAGCGAGGCCGTGGCGATCGTCGTCACGTCGTTGGCGTGGATGACGTCCGGCTCGACCTCCTCGATCACCGGTCCGAAGGCGAGGTCCAGGTCGACCACCTGCGGCCAGTCGCGGCGCCAGTCCCCGACCGGCGCCGGGTCCTTGGACTTCTGCCGCTGCTCCCACTTGTAGGCCCTGACCCGCAGCCGGTGCACCGAACGGCGGGCTCGCAGGACGGCCTTGATCGACGCCCGGCGCGGGGTTCCCGCGTAGGCCGTCTCGGCCGACTTCTGCCTCACCCACGCCCGGTAGGCCGCGTTGTAGCGGTTCAGGGCCGCCTGGTCCCGCAGATGGAACTGGGTGGCGGCCGCCCGCAGAGGGTGCTCCTTGCGCGCGTTCACCTCACGCAGGTAGTCCGCGCCCACCGGGACGCGGATCACCTCGATCGGGCCCATCTTCGAGCGCTGGACCCGCTTGCTGTCGCTCCGGCCGATGAGGGTCACGTCCCAGCCGTCCCGTGCCGCGGCGACAGCGGTTTTCTGTACGCGGGAGTCGCCCGTGATGCCGTTGGCGACAATCACGGCCAGACGCGGTCGGCGGGCAGCGGATTCCATGTGTGAGTTCCTCCGGGTGGAAGACAGCAGTTCGGCGTCCCCGGTTCCATAGTCTGCTCAGAACCGGGGACGAACGGTGTGGGCGAGGGTAGCCCGAGTGTCAGACCGCGCCGGTGGGAACGACGTCGAAGCGCAGGGTCCTGCCCTCGGCCGCCGACTCCAGCACCGCCGCCGCCACCTCGACGGTGCGCATGCCCTGGCGCAGGGTGCAGATGTCGACGGGCTTGCCGAGCACCGCGTCCCGGAACAGCTCGTGCTCGACCTGCAACGGCTCGCGCTTGGGGATGGCGTACCGGATCATGTCGCCCTCGGACACGCCGCGGAAGGCCCGCAGGGCCTCCCACTCGGTGGTCACCGCGGCGTTGGAGTGGAACGTCAGGTCGGCGGTGAGCGTGTCGGCGATGAAGCAGCCGCGCTCGCCCGTGACCGAGGTGAACCGCTCCTTGAGCGGGCTGAGCCAGTTCACCAGGTGGTTCACCATGGTGCCGTCGTCGAGACGGCCCACCGCGGAGACCATGTCCTCGTGCTCACGACCGCTCTTGGAGACGGTGTGCGCGGCGATGGACACGTACTGGCGTCCGGTCACCCAGCCGGTGAGATCGATGTCGTGCGTCGCGAGGTCCTTGACGACGCCGACGTCCGCGATGCGGTGCGGGAAGGGACCCTGGCGGCGGGTGACGACCTGGTAGACGTCGCCGAGCTCGCCGGCCTCCAGCCGCGCCCGCAGCGAGAGCAGCGCGGGGTTGCACCGCTCGATGTGACCGACGCCGGCCACCAGACCCCGCGACTCGAACGCCTCGACGAGACGGCGGGCGCCCTCCACGGACTCCGCGACCGGCTTCTCGATCAGCGCGCAGACGCCGGCGTCGGCGAGCGCCAGACCGACCTCTTCGTGCAGGTGCGTCGGGCAGGCCACCACGGCGTAGTCGACACCGAGGGCGATCAGCTCCTCGACGGTGTTCAGTACCGGCGCGCCCTGGGCGGCGCCGAACTTGTCCCCCATCGGGTCGACGACGCCGACGAGGTCGACGGCGTCCAGACCGGACAGGACACGGGCGTGGTGACGCCCCATGGAACCGAGGCCGACGAGTCCCGCTCGCAGCGACTTCCCGGTACTCACAGTTGCTCCCCCAGAGCATTGACAGCGGTGACGATGCGCTCCAGGTCCTGCGTCGACAGGGCCGGGTGCACGGGCAGGGACACGACCTCGGCGGCCGCCCGCTCCGTCGCCGGCAGGTCCCAGTCGCGACCCGCCTTCTGGTCCGGCTCCCAGTACGGCTTCAGCCGGTGGATCGGAGTCGGGTAGTACACGGCGTTGCCGACGCCGGCCTCGGTCAGCTTGGCCATGGCGGCGTCGCGGTCACCCTGGATGCGCACCGTGTACTGGTGGTAGATGTGCCGGGCGCCCTCGGCGACCTTCGGCGTGATCACGTTCGGCGCCGTGATGTGCTCGCTGAGGTACGCGGCGTTGGCGATGCGCTGCTCGGTCCAGCCGTCCAGCTTGCGGCGCTGCACGCGGCCGATGGCGGCCGAGACGTCCGTCATGCGCACGTTGACGCCGACGATCTCGTTGGCGTAGCGCTTCTCCATGCCCTGGTTGCGCAGCAGGCGCAGGGTCCGCGCGGTCTCCGCGTCCCCGGTGGAGATCATGCCGCCCTCGAGGCTGTGCATGTTCTTCGTCGGGTAGAAGCTGAACGTGCCGGCAGCGCCGAACGCGCCGACCGGGGTGCCGTTCAGCGCCGCCGCGTGCGCCTGACAGGCGTCCTCGACGACGGCCAGGCCGTGCTGCTCGGCGATCGCCATGATCTTGTCCATGGCCGCCGGGTGACCGTACAGGTGCACCGGCATGATCGCGGCCGTGCGCGGCGACAGGGCGGCCTCCACCGCGGCCGGGTCCAGACAGTACGTCTCCGGGTCGATGTCGGCGAACACCACGTCGGCGCCGACCAGCCGCACCGCGTTGGCGGAGGCGGCGAAGGAGAACGACGGCACGATGACCTCGTCGCCCGGGCCGAGGCCCAGAGCGAGGAGCGACAGGTGCAGCGCGGAGGTGCCGGAGTTGACCGCGACGCAGTGACGTCCGTCGACCAGCTCCGAGAACTCCTCCTCGAAGGCGGCCACCTCGGGCCCCTGGACGACCATGCCGCTGCGCAGAACACGCACGGCGGCTTCGATCTCCTCCTCGCCGATCACTGGTTTGGCGGCCGGTATGAACACATGGGCGTCGGTCATCGACATCCCCTCCTCTACGGCGACCTCGAAGGCGCACCACGTCGTGCATGGTCGGGAAGGGACCGTGTCGATGCACAGCACGGCCGCATCCCTGGTTGTCCGCCGACGCCTGTGGGCGAGCGGACGGCTTTGTACACAGGACCCCGCCCCGTGAGGGTTCCTTGCGGGAAGTCAGCCGTGTCCGGCTGGAAGACCGGATGTGCTCATCGGCTGTGGTCACGGTGTGCATGTCCTTGGCCACCGGGACCAGACTGCACGTTACCAGCCTGGAGACGACCATCTTGCCCAGGGTTACCACCCCGAAACCGACGGCACGGGTCCACTCCCTCACCGTCGAGACACAGAGTAACTCCCCGGTGAACACACGGCGACGCGAGCGCACAAGGGCGGTGAAACAGCGGCACGGGCGCCCGATGTGCCGGACGCCCGCGCCGTGTCCACCCGTGCCGGACGGCGTCAGTCCTCCGTCGAGGCCGTGACGGACGGCACACCCGGCTCCGCCGCGACGGTCTTCTTCGCCACCGACTTGGCCGCCTTCTTGGCCGTCGTCTTCTTGGCGGCGGTCTTCTTCGCGGCCGTCGTCTTGGCCGCCGCCGTCTTCTTGGTGGCGGCCGCCTTCTTCGCCGTGGCCTTCTTCACCGTCTTGCGGGCCGCCGTCTTCTTCGCCGGAGCGGCCGGCGCGTCCGCGTCCTCGACGGGGGCGGCGGGCTCCTCGGACGTGGCCGACGCCGCGCCCCCCGCGGGGGTCTCCGGCACCGGGGTCTCCGACGCGACCGACGGGACGACCACGACGGCCGTCTCCTCGGACGCGGTCGGCGCGGTGGCCTTGCGCACGGCGCGACGCCGCGGGCGGGCCGGAGCCGCGCTCTCGACGACGGACTCGGCGGCCGGCTCCGCCGCCGGCTGCTCCACCGGAGCGGCCTCGGCGACCGGGGTCCGCACGACCGGCGTCTCGGCGACCGTCACCACGGCGGCCTCCGCCCCCGCGGGCGACCCGGCCGGCGCGGACACCTTGCGGGTGGCGCGGCGGCGCGTGCGGCCCTTGGGCGCGGCCTCGTCGGCCGGGGCCCCGGCGGCGGGCGCCTCGACGACCGGGTCCTCGACGGCGACCGGCTCGGTGTGCGCGGTGACCGTCTCGGCCGGCTGCACCGGACGCTCGGTCTCCGCCTCGACGGTGACGTCCTGCGCGGTGGGCGCCTCGACGGTCTCCTCCGCGTCGGTCTCCACCGACTGCGCCGCGGCGGCCTCGAAACCGCCCGCACGGCGCGACCCGCCGCCCCTCGGCGCACCCGCCGGAGCGGACGCCCGACGGCTCGACCGACGCCGGCCCCGACCGCGCGTGGCCGCGGCCTCCGCCTCGGCGACGCTGCTGTACAGCTCCTCGTCCACGGCGAACTCGGGGGCGGCCAGCGCGACCGGCTCGGCGACCTCGGCGGCCACCTCGGCCTCGCTCTCCGTCTCCTCGGCGCCCGTGTACGGCTCGACGACGTCGTACGCCGCCGTCTCGTGCTCGTGGTCGTGGCCCGGTCCGTCACCGCCGCGGCCGCGCTTCTTGCGCTTGCCGCCGCCGCCGACGGCGGTCGGCTGCTCCATGTGGACGATGACACCGCGCCCGTTGCAGTGCACACAGGTCTCGGAGAACGACTCCAGCAGACCCTGGCCGACCCGCTTGCGGGTCATCTGCACCAGACCCAGCGAGGTGACCTCGGCGACCTGGTGCTTCGTGCGGTCGCGGCCCAGGCACTCCAGCAGACGCCGCAGCACCAGGTCCCGGTTGGACTCCAGCACCATGTCGATGAAGTCGATCACGATGATGCCGCCGAGGTCGCGCAGCCGCAGCTGGCGCACGATCTCCTCGGCCGCCTCCAGGTTGTTCCTGGTGACCGTCTCCTCGAGGTTGCCGCCCTGCCCGGTGAACTTGCCGGTGTTGACGTCGACCACGACCATCGCCTCGGTCCGGTCGATCACCAGCGAGCCGCCGCTGGGCAGCCAGACCTTGCGGTCCAGCGCCTTGGCGAGCTGCTCGTCGATCCGGTAGGTGGCGAAGACGTCGACCTCGGACGTCCACCTCGACAGCCGTTCGGCGAGATCGGGCGCGACGTGCGAGACGTAGCCGTGGATCGTCGACCACGCCTCGTCGCCGCTGACGATGACCTTGGTGAAGTCCTCGTTGAAGATGTCGCGCACGACCCGGACGGTCATGTCCGGCTCGCCGTACAGCAGCGTCGGGGCGTTGCCGCCGTTCTTCGCCTTCTTCTGGATCTCCTCCCACTGCCCCTGGAGACGCTCGACGTCACGGCGCAGCTCGTCCTCGCTCGCGCCCTCGGCGGCGGTGCGCACGATGACGCCCGCGTCCTCGGGGACGATCTTCTTGAGGATCGTCTTCAGCCGGGCGCGCTCGGTGTCGGGCAGTTTGCGGCTGATGCCGGTCATCGAGCCCTCGGGCACGTACACGAGGTAGCGGCCCGGGAGGGAGACCTGGCTGGTCAGACGGGCGCCCTTGTGTCCGATCGGGTCCTTCGTCACCTGGACGAGGACCGACTGGCCCGACTTCAGGGCGGCCTCGATGCGACGCGGCCCGTTGGCCATGCCGAGCGACTCGAAGTTGACCTCACCGGCGTACAGGACGGCGTTGCGCCCCTTGCCGATGTCGATGAAGGCGGCCTCCATCGACGGCAGCACGTTCTGCACCTTGCCCAGGTACACGTTGCCGACGTACGAGGTGGCCTGCTCCTTGTTGACGTAGTGCTCGACGAGCACGTTGTCCTCCAGCACGCCGATCTGGGTGCGCTCGCCGCTCTGGCGGACGACCATCACCCGCTCGACGGCCTCGCGGCGGGCCAGGAACTCGGCCTCGGTGATGATCGGCACACGTCGGCGGCCCTGCTCACGGCCTTCGCGGCGGCGCTGCTTCTTGGCCTCCAGACGGGTGGAGCCCTTGATGGACTGCACCTCGTCGGACGGCTCGAAGGGCTTGCGCGGCTCACGGACCTTGACGACCGTCCGCTCCGGGTCCCCGTCGACGGGCTCGGCCTCGGGAGAGGCGTCCCCGGCGCGGCGACGGCGGCGACGGCGACGGCGGCTGCCGGCGCTGGAACCGCCCGCGTCCTCGTCCTCCGCGTCCTCGTCCTCCTGCTCGACGGTGTCCTCGGCGTCCTGGGCGGCCTGCTCGGCGGCGAGCTCGTCGGAGTCGGCGTCGCCGGACTCCCCCTCGCCGTCGGCGGCGTCGCCACGGCGACGGCGACGGCCGCCACGGCGGCGACGGCGACGCGACCCGGTCTCCTCGCCGTCGTCATCGCCCTCGACGACGTCCTCGACGTCCTCGTCCGGCTCGGTCTCCGTCTCGTCCTCGGCGGCGGGCACCGCGGTCTCGGCGGGCGCGGCGGAGCGGCCGGACTCGGTCTCCTCACCGGCGCCGGCGGCCCTGCGGCGACGACGGCGACGCGAGCCGACGGGCTCCTCGGCGACCTCCGGGGCGGCCTGGACCTCTTCGGGCTCCTCCGCCACGACGGTCTCCGCCACGACGGTCTCCGCCTCGGCGGCGGCCTCGGCGGCGGCCCGCTGCGGGGTCTGGAACTGCGGCTCGGCGAACACGGGCGCCTGGAACACGGCGACCGCGGGACGCGCCGGACGACGCGGCGCGTCGTCCTCGCCCTTCACGGGCTCGGGCGCGGAGAAACCGCCGGCGGCCCGGCGGACCACCCGGCGGCGACCGCGACGCGGACCGGCGTCCTCGTCGGCCGCGGGGGCCTCGGAAGCCTCCGGCTCCTCGACGGCGGCAGCGGCAGAGGCAGAGGCAGCGGCCGGAACGACCGGTTCGGCCGCCGGCTCAGCGGCCTGCGGGGCCTCGGAAGCGGGGGACGCCTGAGGCGCGGAGACCTCGGGGGCCTCCGCGGCAGGCGTGGCGACACGACGCGTGGCGCGGCGACGGGCGCGGGGGGCTGCCGCCTCGGGCGCCTCCTCGGCCGCCGGGGGCCCCTCGGCCGCGACGGTCTCGGCCGTCGCGACGGCTTCGGCGGGGGCTTCGGCCTCCGGCGTGGCGGCGGGCGCGGTCACCCGCCGGGTGGCGCGGCGCCGCGTCCGCGGGGCCGCCTCGGCGGGCGCCTCCTCGGCCTCGGCCGTCCGGGCGGCGGACTCGGCCGCGGCCACCTCGACCGCGGGCTCCACGACCTCGGCCGGAGCCTCGGCGGCGGTGGTCACGCGGCGCGTGGCGCGACGGCGGGAACGGCGAGGAGCGGCGTCCTCGGCCGGGGCCTCCTCGGCGGCGGCCTCTTCGACGGCCGGGGCGCTCGCCTCGGCGGCGGCCACGGGCACGACGGTCTCGGCCGCCTCTGCGGGGGCCGGGGCGCCGGCGGGCGCGGAGGCACGGCGGGTGGCCCGACGACGGGCGCGAGGTGCGGCCTCGACGGCCTCCTCGGGCTCGTCCGCCTTGGCGTCCGCGCCGAGGGCGTCGCCCTGGACGGTCTCGTCCTCGGCGTCGTCCTGCGCCAGTTCCTCGACGGACCCCACGGCCGGTATGGCCGGCGTGGTGATCTCGGCCGAGGCCTCGGCGGCCGCGGACGGCGGCCCCGCCGGCCGGGAAGCGGCACGGCGCCGACGACGCGGCGGCAGGGTGTCGCTGGGGGTGTTCGCTTCGGAGTCCGTCACGGACTCTGCGGATTCGGTTGGTTCGAGCATGCGGGCGTTTCTCCCGTCAGGCTCCCGGGCGCCGCGCCTGGCCCGGCGGCGATCACGAAGGATCGTCCACCGTTGACGTCCGCGGCTCGCGCGATGCGCGGTGCCGCCGTCCGGGGCGCGGGCGCCACACGGGAGCTCTCTGTGTCCTGTCTCGCCGGTTCCGTACACCCAATGCGCACGGCCTGGCGAAAGTCTTCTGGTCGGTGCGCTGCCCGACCCAGGTGGCTCCCGAGTACGAGGGCGGCGCTACGACGTACGTTCCTTCGCGGAACCTTCCCTACGCGGGCGCCTTCGCGGCGGCAGCGGGATCGGCCGTTGTGGGGGCCGGAACTGCCTCGCGGTCGGGCGCGAGCGGGTCGGTCACCGTGCCGGTCTCTTCATCGAGCAGCCCCTGCGCCAGCCTGGTCACCGCAGCGGGGACCGGCGGCGCCAGGTCGGCCACGGCGCGAAGACCGGACAGGACGTCGTCGGGTCGTACGGCAGGCGTCACGTGCCGAACAACCAGCCGCAGTATCGCACAGGGCTGGCCGCTCGGCCTATCAGCAGGTTCACTGTGTGTTTCAAGTCGTACGACCGCGGCACGGGTGTCGAAGGTACGAACGCCGTTCTTGGTCATGCGCTGGACCTCCACGGCGTCGGCCGCGTTGAAGGCCTCCACCGCGCGGTCGACGTCGGCCGGATCCACACCGGCCAGCCGCAGCTCCCATACGGAGGCCGTCAGCCGGTCGGCCAGACCCGAGGTCCGGACCTCGACCGCGTCGACGATGTCGAGCCCGGTGGGCAGCGACTCGTCGAGCAGAACTCTCAGCTTCTCCGGATCACGCGCCGCGGTCAGCGCGATCTCCAGGTACTCCGCCTCACTGCCCGTGCCGGTGGGTGCGGCATTGGCATACGACACCTTCGGGTGCGGCGTGAACCCCGCCGAGTACGCCATCGGCACCTCGGCACGGCGCAACGCGCGCTCGAAGGCACGCTGGAAGTCACGGTGGCTGGTGAACCGGAGGCGGCCGCGCTTGGTGTAACGCAGTCGGATGCGCTGCACCGCGGGTGCGGGCGGCGGGCCTTCGGGCTGTCGCTTGCCCAGTGTCGTTCAGTCCTTCGTGAGAGCGGTCGTACTGCTACCAAGAGTACGTGCCTCGCCCGCCGATGGTTCCCGGCGGGTGACCGCCTCCCGCCGGGCCGGCTCCCCGAAGAGCAGGCGGCGCACGTCGGCGCGGGTCTGCCGGGCCGTTTCCCGGGCGGCCGCCAGCGCCTGGCGGGTGACCCGGCCCACGCTGCGCGCGGCCTGGGCCGCGGGACGCAGCACGGCGTCCCGGACGACGTGCCCGACCGGGGTGAGCACGGTCCGGTACACCCGGCGCACGGGCTCCACGAAGATCCACCGGAAGAGGGTCCCGAGGAACCGTCCGACGGCGAGCGAGATACGCCCGGCGATCCGCCAGGCGTGCCCGAGGGCGTCCCCCACCTCGCGGACGACGACCGCGAGGAAGCGGCCGACGGGGACCAGCACCCAGCGCCACAGGGCGAGCGCGGGCAGCACGAACAGGATCCGGGCGGTCCAGTAGAGGCCCAGGCCGAGCCCGCCGACCAGCAGTCCCAGGAGCCGCCACGCCCCCCGCGCGCACCAGGCCACCGCCCGCCCTACCGGCGCGAGACACCACCGGTAGAGCCACCCGGCAGGGACGACGACGAGATACCGGACCAGCCAGGCCACCGCGCCGTACACGCCGACGCCGACGGCGGCGATGACGGCCCCGATTCCCTTCAGCACCCGGAGGAGGGCCCGCCCGCCAGGCGCCAGCACACGCGCGTACACCCACGCCAGACCGGCCCCGACACCCCGGACCAGCCACACCAGCCCGTGTCCGAACGGCGTCAGAACGGACCGGTAGAGCCAGACCACCGGCGTCACCACCAGCGTCCTCCCGAGCCGCACCAGCCCGTGCCCGAGCGGCGCGAGGACGGACCGGTAGAGCCAGACCGCCGGCGTCACCACGAGCGTCCTCCCGAGCCAGACGAGAGCCTTGGCCGTCGGGACGACCAGGTAACGCCACAGCCCGATCAGGGGCCAGACGAACACGGCCCTGCCCAGCCACGACAGGGCCCGCCCGAGCGGCCGCAGCACCGTGTCCCGCAGGAGCCGCCCCCCGACGACGAGCCCGTCCCACACCATGCGCACCGGCACGACGAGCACGAGCACGACGACGCGCACGGGCAGCCGGATCGCGACGACGAGACACCCTTCGGGCGCCTGCCCGGAAGCCCGGCCGACCGGCCGCGCGGGCGGTTCGGCGGCGGACGTTTTCTGCAGGTCCATATGGGCGTAGACGCTACAACCAGCCCAGCGGATGCACGCTTGAGGCCCCGTCAGGACCGGAAGGCGGCCCCGGCCCTCTCAACCGGCCGAAGCCGTCCGCTTGACCTCCAGCGGCAGCAGCTTCTTGCCCGTCGGGCCGATCTGGATGTGCGTGTCCATCGCCGGGCACACCCCGCAGTCGAAGCAGGGCGTCCAGCGGCAGTCCTCGACCTCCGTCTCGTCGAGGGCGTCCTGCCAGTCCTCCCAGAGCCAGTCCTTGTCGAGGCCCGAGTCCAGGTGGTCCCAGGGCAGCACCTCCTCGTACGTCTTCTCGCGCGTCGTGTACCAGTCGACGTTCACGCCGTAGGCCGGCAGCGTCTTGTCCGCGCACGCCATCCAGCGGTCGTAGGAGAAGTGCTCGCGCCAGCCGTCGAAGCGGCCGCCGTCCTCGTAGACGGCCCGGATGACCGCGCCGATACGGCGGTCGCCGCGCGAGAGGAGGCCCTCGACGATGCCGGGCTTGCCGTCGTGGTAGCGGAAGCCGATCGAGCGGCCGTACTTCTTGTCGCCGCGGATCTTGTCCCGGAGCTTCTGCAGGCGGGCGTCCGTCTCCTCGGCGGAGAGCTGGGGAGCCCACTGGAAGGGGGTGTGCGGCTTGGGCACGAACCCGCCGATCGAGACGGTGCAGCGGATGTCGTTCTGGCCGGAGACCTTGCGGCCCTCGGCGATCACGTTCATCGCCATGTCGGCGATCTGCAGGACGTCCTCGTCCGTCTCCGTGGGCAGACCGCACATGAAGTACAGCTTCACCTGACGCCAGCCGTTGCCGTACGCGGTGGAGACGGTCCTGATCAGGTCCTCTTCCGAGACCATCTTGTTGATGACCTTGCGCATGCGCTCCGAACCGCCCTCGGGCGCGAACGTCAGGCCCGAGCGGCGGCCGTTGCGGGTCAGCTCGTTCGCCAGGTCCACGTTGAAGGCGTCGACGCGGGTCGAGGGGAGGGACAGACCGATCTTGTCCTCCTCGTAGCGGTCCGCGAGGCCCTTGGCGACCTCGCCGATCTCGCTGTGGTCGGCGCTCGACAGCGAGAGCAGGCCGACCTCCTCGAAGCCGGTCGCCTTCAGGCCCTTCTCCACCATGTCGCCGATGCCGGTGATCGAGCGCTCGCGCACCGGGCGGGTGATCATGCCGGCCTGGCAGAAGCGGCAGCCTCGGGTGCAGCCGCGGAAGATCTCCACCGACATGCGCTCGTGGACCGTCTCGGCGAGCGGGACCAGCGGCTGCTTGGGGTAGGGCCACTCGTCGAGGTCCATGACCGTGTGCTTCGACACGCGCCACGGCACGCCCGACTTGTTCGGCACCACGCGCGCGATCCGGCCGTCCGGCAGGTATTCGACGTCGTAGAACCGCGGGATGTACACCGCGCCCGTCTTCGCGAGGCGGAAGAGGACCTCCTCGCGGCCGCCGGGCCGGCCCTCGGCCTTCCACTCGCGGATGATCTTCGTCATGTCGAGCACGGCCTGCTCGCCGTCGCCGATGACCGCCGCGTCGATGAAGTCGGCGATCGGCTCGGGATTGAAGGCGGCGTGGCCGCCGGCCAGCACGATCGGGTCGTCGAGACCGCGGTCCTCGGCGGCCAGGGGGATCCCGGCCAGATCCAGGGCGGCCAGCATGTTGGTGTAGCCCAGCTCCGTGGAGAAGGACAGGCCGAAGACGTCGAAGGCCTTCACCGGGCGGTGGCTGTCCACGGTGAACTGCGGGACGGCGTGCTCCCGCATCAGCGCCTCCAGGTCGGGCCACACGCTGTACGTGCGCTCGGCGAGGACGCCCTCCTGCTCGTTCAGCACCTCGTAGAGGATCATGACGCCCTGGTTGGGCAGGCCGACCTCGTAGGCGTCCGGGTACATCAGCGCCCAGCGGACGTCACAGTCTTCCCAGGGCTTGACCGTGGAGTTGAGCTCGCCGCCCACGTACTGGATCGGCTTCTGCACATGCGGGAGCAGGGCTTCGAGCTGTGGGAAGACCGACTCGACAGACATCGCGGGGCACCTTCGTGAGCTGACTGGGGGTCCCCCGGCCGGAGGCTGGGGGGAGGCTGACCATGGCTGACCATCTAGCGTAACCCGGCCGGAGCCGTCCCCCGGCCGCGGAGATTCCGCCGCGGCCGGCCCTCAGACCTCCATCTGCGCGCGGGCCCTCTCCCAGGCGTCGGGGAGCGCCTCCTCCGTCCGCTCGCCCCGTCCCTCCTCGCGGCCGTAGAGCACCCCGTAGGTGAACGTGCTCTCCCCCGCCGCGTGCGCCACGGCGGACAGCTCGCGCAGACTCCGGCGGGCCATGACGCTGTCCTGGTGGTCGCCGAGCAGGCTCTGCAACGACTTCATGGACTTGGTGAGGGCCTTGGCCGGGCCGCCGATCGCGGGGGCGGCGGTCTCCGCCGCGTAGCGGGTCCGCTTGGTCTTCTTGCGCGCCGCGTGCAGGGTCTCGTCGCGGGTTCGGCCCGGCGGCTCTTCCAGGGCCTGTCCGATCAGCTCGGAGACCTTCGCGAAGTCCTTGCGCACGGCCTTGGCGAGCACCTTGGCCGGCTTGCCCGCGGCCGCCTTGCGCAGCGGCGGGTCGGCGATCAGGGCGTCCAGGGCGTCGAGCAGGGTCAGGTAGCGCGGTGAGTCCAGGACGCCGAGCAGCCGGCGGTGCGAGGTCTGGCGCTGGGCCTTCGCCCAGGTCCGCAGCCGCTCGGCGACCCGTCCCGAGACGAGGGCGGGGTTCAGTTCGTGCAGGCCGGCCGTCAGGCGCTCGTCGAGCACCTCGTGGTCGCGGTCCGCGCCCAGTTCGCCGGCGAGCCACTTCAGTTCGTCCGCGATCGGGTCGGTGACCGTCCGGTCGAGGACCTTGGGGAAGGAGCGGAAGGTGCTGCGCAGCCGGCGGGTGGCGACGCGCATGTCGTGCACGGAGTTCTCGGCGCCCTGGCGGACGGCCGGATCGAGGGCGACGATCGCGTCGCGCTGGGCGCGCACGTATGCCAGCACATGGTCGCCGGCGGTCACGGGATCGGCGGCTGTGGGATCGGCGGCCACGGGCGTCCCGCCCGCCGGGCCCCCTGCCGTCTTGCCGTTCCCCGGCGTCTTCCCGCGGGCCCGCTTCTTCTTCGACGCCGTCTCCGTCAGCGCCCTCGCCAGCTTGGACGACGACGCCGACGGCCGTACGCCCGCCTTGCGCAACCGCTTCTCCACCGTGTCGAGAAGGGCCGGGTCTCCACCGTCGGCGAGTTCCACCTCGATCTCGGTCCACTGGGCGCTGCCCTCACCGCCGAACAGGCGGTCCGCCCGTACGGCGTCCACGCTGGCCTCGGCGAGCAGCCGACCCTGGGTGTCGACGAGTTCACGGACGTCCCGGCTGGAGCGCAGCCGTACCACCGGCACCAGCTGGCCCTCGCGGACCCGGGAGCGGACCAGTCGGCCGAGCTCTTCGGGCACGGTGTCCGAGAGCGGCGATCTGATCTCGTCCCGGACGCCGGCCTCGACCGGGAGTTTGAGGTGCCATCCTGCGTCGGAGCCGCCGGTGCGTCGACGCAAGGTGATCGAGGCCGCCGCCAGACGCAGGTCGGAGGTGTCGTAGTAGGTCGCGTCCAGCTCGGTGACGCCTTTGTCGATGATCGTGACGACGCCGGCGACACCGGTCAGGTCGGGCAGCCCGCTCTCGTCGGATTCGTACTTGCGCTCGATCTCGCGTTTCGTCTCCGCCATGAAGTGAATCTAGTCCCACTCGGGTCCGAGCGGCAGTGCGCACCGGACCCGAGTCACATGCCGAGGTCGGAAAACGACGAGGTCGTCGGCGGGTGCGAAGGCTCAGGCCGACATCGGCCGTTGCACCCGGATGGACTGCAGCAGCCCCACCGCCACCCAGACCGCGAACATCGACGTGCCTCCGTAGGAGACGAACGGCAGCGGCAGGCCGGTCACCGGCATGATCCCCAGGGTCATGCCGATGTTCTCGAAAGCCTGGAAGGCGAACCAGGCCACGATGCCCGCGGCGACGATCGTGCCGTACAGCTCCGTCGTCTCACGCGCTATGCGGCAGGCGCGCCAGAGGACCACGCCCAGCAGGACGATGATCAGGCCCGCCCCCATGAAGCCGAGTTCCTCGCCCGCGACGGTGAAGACGAAGTCCGTCTGCTGCTCGGGCACGAACTGGCCCGTCGTCTGGGAGCCGTGGAACAGGCCGGCGCCGGTGAGGCCTCCGGAGCCGATCGCGATGCGCGCCTGGTTGGTGTTGTAGCCCACGCCGGCCGGGTCGAGGCTGGGGTTGGCGAAGGCGGCGAAGCGGGCGATCTGGTACTCGTCCAGGATGTGCAGCTGCCAGACGGCGATCGCGCCGGCCGCGCCCGCGCCGAGCAGCCCGAAGACCCAGCGGTTGGAGGCGCCGGAGGCCAGCAGCACGCCCAGCACGATCATGACCATGACCATGACCGACCCGAGGTCGGGCATCAGCATCACGACCAGCATGGGGACGGCCGCGAGACCGAGTGCCTGGAGCACCGTGCGGTGGTCGGGATAGGGCTTGTCGCCGGCGTCGACCCGGGCCGCGAGCAGCATCGCCATGCCCAGGATGATCGTGATCTTGACGAACTCGGAGGGCTGCAGCGAGAAGCCGCCGCCGAGCACGATCCAGGAGTGCGCGCCGTTGACCGTGGAGCCGAGCGGCGTGAGCACCGCGAGGATGCCCAGCAGCGACAGGCCGTACAGGACCGGCACGGCGTTGCGCAGGTTGCGGTGGCCGAGCCACACCGTGCCGATCATCAGGGCGAGTCCGATGCCGGTGTTCATCAGGTGCCGGACGAGGAAGTAGTACGGGTCGCCCTGGTTGATCTCGGTGCGGTTGCGGGTCGCCGAGAAGACCAGGATCGAGCCGATCAGCGACAGCGCGATCGCCGACAGCAGTATCGGCCAGTCCATCCTGCGGGCCACCGAGTCACGGGCGAAGACCCGTGTCCAGCCGGCCCGGGCGGGCCCGTATCCGGAGACGGAGAAACTGTTCGCGCCGGTCATGTGCACATCCTCCGGCTTCCCCTCTTCCGCCGTCGTCTGCGGGTGTCGCGGTTGGGATCGGTGTTCTGCTGCACGGTGCCCGCCGTCTGCGTCTCGTCCGGCTTCGGCGCGGTCTGCTGGCTGGCGCGCTGCTCCTTGGCCGGGTCCTTGGAGATCTTGGGGGATTTGATCGTGCCGTCCGCCTGGACCTTCGGCAGGCCGGTCTGCGGGGTGGGCAGCAGGGCCTTCTTCTTTTCGATCTTGCCGTCGTCGGAGACGCCGTACATCGCGTTGTAGATGTGCCGCACGGCCTCACCGGAGGCGCCCGATCCGGTACCGGCCTGGGCGATCGTCATGACGACCGTGTAGTCCTTGCTGTACGTGGCGAGCCAGGACGTCGTCTGCTTGCCGTAGACCTCCGCGGTACCGGTCTTGGCGTGCAGCGGGATCTCCTCCTGCGGCCAGCCGCCGAACTTCCAGGCGGCGGTACCACGGGTGACCACGCCCTCGAGCGCTGCGTCCATGCCCTTGATCGTGGCCTGGGTGACGGGCAGCTTGCCCTTGGGCTTGGGCTTGATCTCGTGGACGGACTTGCCGTCGGGGCTGACGATGGCCTTGCCGATGGTCGGGGTGTACATCGTGCCGCCGTTGGCGAGCGCCCCGTAGATCACGGCTTCCTGGATCGGGGTGACGAGCGTGTCGCCCTGGCCGATGGAGTAGTTGATCGAGTCGCCCTCGCGCATCTTGTTGCCTTCGAGGCAGTTCTCGTACGCGATCTTCTCGACGTAAGTGCCGTCCTTCTTACCGGACTTGCACCAGGAGTCCTTGTTGGCCTTCCAGTAGGACTCCTTCCACTGACGGTCCGGGACCCGGCCGGTTACCTCGTTGGGAAGGTCGAGACCGGTCTCCTTGCCGAGGCCGAACTGGTGGGCGGCCTTGTAGAAGTAGTCCTTGGGCTCGCCCTTCTTCGGGTTGATGCCGCCGTCCTTCTTCCACTCCCGGTCGGCGAGGCCGTAGAAGACGGTGTCGCAGGAGACCTCGAGGGCCCGGCCCAGCGAGATGGGGCCGAAGCTCTCCCCCTCGAAGTTCTTGAAGACCTGGCCGCCCACCGAGTACGAGCTGGTGCACGGGTAGCCGCCGTCCCACTCGTAGCCCGCCTCGACCGCGGCGGCCGTGGAGACCACCTTGAAGGTCGAACCGGGCGCGGACTGACCCTGTATGGCCCGGTTGAGCAGCGGGTAGTCGGAGTTCTTGCCGGTGAGCTTCCTGTAGTCCTTGGCGGAGATGCCGCCGACCCAGACGTTGGGGTCGTAGGCCGGCGCGGACGCCATGGCGACGACCCGCCCCGTCTTGGCCTCCATCACGACGACGGCGCCGGAGTCGGCCTTGTAGTTCTCGCCGGTGATCTTGTCGAACTGCTGGCGGGCGATCTTCATCGCGTTGTTCAGTTCGTACTCGGCGACCCGCTGGACCCGGGCGTCGATGCTGGTGACCAGGTTGGAGCCGGGCTGCGCCGCGTCCGCCTCGGCCTGGCCGATCACGCGGCCGAGGTTGTCCACCTCGTAGCGGGTGACGCCGGCCTTGCCGCGCAGCTCCTTGTCGTACTGGCGCTCCAGGCCACTGCGACCGACCTGGTCGGAGCGCAGGTACGGCGAGTCGCTGTCCTGGGCCGCGGTGATCTCCGCGTCGGTGACCGGGGAGAGGTAGCCGAGCACCTGGGCGGTGTTGGCGTTGCCGGGGGCCGCGTAACGGCGCACGGCCTCGGGCTCGGCGGTGATGCCGGGGAAGTCCTCGGCGCGCTCGCGGATCTGCAGGGCCTGCTTGGCGGTGGCTTCGTCGGTGATCGGGATGGGCTGGTAGGGCGAGCCGTTCCAGCAGGGCTGCGGCGTCTTGGCGTCGCACAGCCGGACCTTCAGGGCGACGTCGTCGGGCTTCATGCCGAGGACTCCCGCCAGCTTGGCCAGGACCGCCTTGCCGTCGTCCTTCTGCTTCAGCAGGTCGGTGCGGGAGGCGGAGACCACCAGGCGCGTCTCGTTGTCGGCCAGGGCCACCCCGCGCGCGTCCAGGATCGAACCGCGCACGGCGGGTTCGACGACCTGCTGGACGTGGTTTCCGGAGGCCTCCTTGGCGTAGGCCGCGCCCTCCCGGATCTGCAGGTACCACAGGCGGCCGCCGAGGGTGCCGAGCAGGGAGAGGACGAGGATCTGGATCACGACGAGCCGGATCTGGACCCGTGGGGTCCTACCGGTCTCGGGAATGTTGGTCACTGCGGCTGTCTCCCCCTCTCAGCTCACGGACTCGGCGTGCGAACAGATGTGCGCGGACACGTGATGAACGGTCAGCCTGTGCGGCCTCGTTCCGCCGCGGCTTCCCCGTTCGGGTGATTCCTGCACGGGCGCGCTGCGCGCGCGGGGGCCCGCGTTCACAGCCGCTTGACCCCCTTGATGCGTCCGGCCCGGGTGGCCCGCGACCGAGCCGCCTTCAGCTTGAGGCCCCCGCGCTGCCCGCCGATCCTCAGCCCGGTGCCCGAGGAGATCCAGCCGGAGGAGATGTCGGGACTCTTGCCGGCGGAGTTGGTCTCGGCGAGCGGGTCGTTGTCGGCGCGTCGCGCCAGGAACATGATCGCGGGCACCACGAACGGCGCGAGCAGCAGGTCGTACAGGGCGGAGGTGAACAGCAGGCCGGTGAGGCCGACATGACGGGCGGCGGTGTCGCCGACGAGGGCGCCGACCCCGGCGTACAGCAGGGTCGAGCCGACGGCGGCGGCGACGACCACGACCATCGGGCCGGTGGCCGACTTGATCTGCCCGGTCTCGGGCTTGATCAGCCCGGCGAGATAGCCGATCAAGCACAGCACGAGGGCGTAGCGCCCGGCGGCGTGGTCGGCGGGCGGTGCGAGGTCGGCCAGCAGACCGGCGCCGAAGCCGATGAGGGCGCCGCCGACATGGCCGTACACCATGGCCAGGCCCAGGACGGTGAGCAGGAGGAGGTCGGGGACGGCGCCCGGCAGGTGGAGGCGGGCGAGGACGCTCACCTGGATCACCAGGGCGACGACGACCAGCGGGACGGAGAGCAGGATCCGGTTGACGCGCATGGGGGTTGTCAACTCCTACTGCTGCTGGCCGTCTACGGGTGCGTTCGCGTTCGGCGTGACCGTGACGGTCACCGTCGGCGTGGGAACCGGTTTGGGCTTGGAGGGGAGCACGGTGTCGCGCGGATCCTTCTTCGGGGCCTCGACGACCACGCCGACGATGTCGAGCTTGGTGAAGCTGACGTACGGCGTGACGTAGAGGGTGCGGGTGAGGTCGCCGCCGGAGGGGTCGACGCGGGAGACGACGCCGACGGGGACGCCGGGCACGAAGGGCTTGTCAGCCTGCGAGCCGAAGGTGACCAGCCGGTCGCCCTTCTTGACGTCGGCCTTGCCGTTGAGGAGTTCGACGCGCAGCGGGCGGTCGCCCTGTCCGGAGGCGAAGCCGAGTTCGTCGGACGCCTCCATCCGGGTGCCGACGGTGAAGTCGGGGTCGCTGGCCAGCAGCACGGTCGCGGTGTCCGGGCCGACGGTGGTGACCCGTCCGACCAGTCCGTCGCCGTTGAGGACCGTCATGTCGCGCCGGACGCCGTCGTGGGCGCCGACGTCGATGGTGATCGTCCAGGAGAAGCCCTGGGCCGCTCCTATCGCGATGACCTCCGCGCCCTTGATGCCGTACTGGCCGGTGCCGGCGATCTTCAGCATCTTGTCGAGCTGCGCCAGCCGGCTGCGGTTGCGGTCGTCGCTGCCGAGCTTCGCCTTGAGCGCCGCGTTCTCCTTCTCCAGCGTGGTGAGCCGGTCGTGGCGCTCCCCGGAGTCGCGGACGGCCGAGACGGCGTTGCCGACGGGGTCCACCGCCGACGACACGCCGTTCTCGATCGGACCGAAGGCCGCGGCCGCGGCCTGCCGGGCGCCGTCGACCGGGGAGTCCTCCCCGCCCCGGATGTCCACCGTGATCAGCGCGAACGCTACGGCGATCAGCAGCACCAGGAGCAGCCGGCTCTCTCGTGTGTCCCTCACGTGCGGCGGCCGTGCCCTTCCTCGAGAGAAATGCCCAGAACAGGAATCAGGAAGCAGTGGGAAGCAGTAGGAGGTGGCGAAAAGGAGTCGTCGGGAAGCGGGTAGGGAATTGGGGTAGCCCCGGGCCAAGATGGCCAAGGGCGCTTTGCGAGCTTATGCCGCTATATCAACGATCCGCCGCACGAGAGGAGATCATCTCGTACGGCGGAATCGAAGCGTTACGTCATCTGCGCGGCGCGGCGTCGAGGACCTGCTGCAGCGCCTCGAACTCCTCGACGCACTTCCCGGAGCCGAGCGCCACGCTGTCCAGCGGGTCCTCGGCGATGTGGATGGGCATGCCGGTCTCCCGGCGCAGCCGCTCGTCCAGCCCGCGCAGCAGGGCTCCGCCGCCGGTCAGAACGATTCCTCGGTCCATGATGTCGCCGGACAGCTCCGGCGGGCACTTGTCGAGGGTGGTCTTCACGGCGTCGACGATCGCGTTGACCGGCTCCTCGATCGCCTTGCGCACCTCGGCGGCCGAGATGACGACGGTCTTGGGCAGTCCGGAGACGAGGTCGCGGCCCCGGATCTCGGTGTGCTGGTCGTCGTCGAGGTCGTACGCCGAACCGATCGTGATCTTGATCTGTTCGGCGCTCCGCTCACCGAGGAGGAGGCTGTACTCCTTCTTGATGTGCTGGATGATCGCGTTGTCCAGTTCGTCGCCGGCGACACGGATGGACTGGGCGGTGACGATGCCGCCGAGCGAGATGACCGCGACCTCCGTGGTGCCGCCGCCGATGTCCACCACCATGTTGCCCGTGGCCTCGTGGACCGGCAGGCCGGCGCCGATGGCCGCGGCCATGGGCTCCTCGATGATGTGCACCTGGCGGGCGCCGGCCTGGGTCGACGCCTCGATGACGGCACGGCGCTCGACGCCCGTGATGCCGGAGGGCACACAGACGACGACCCGCGGCCGAGCCAGATACCGCCGCTTGTGGATCTTCAGGATGAAGTAGCGGAGCATCCGCTCGGTGATCTCGAAGTCGGCGATCACGCCGTCCTTCAGCGGGCGCACGGCAACGATGTTGCCGGGTGTGCGTCCGATCATCTTCTTCGCTTCGGCGCCGACCGCGAGGATGCCACCGGTGTTGGTGTTGATCGCGACGACGGACGGCTCGTTGAGTACGATCCCGCGACCCCTGACGTACACCAGCGTGTTGGCAGTCCCGAGGTCGACAGCCATGTCACGGCCGATGAACGACATTGAGTTCCCCATCAGGATTCGACTGGCCTTCCATGAGCTTTGAGGGCTTATCAGGTCGGCGAGGTGGGTGCTGTGACGTGAAGGCTTCCATCGTAAACGCGCCTGCACGAACACTGCGGAGCGGTCTCCGCCATTGTTTGCAGATGCTGTGTGGGTTCGCTTCTGGAGACGGGCGTTCGGGGGCTCACGTTCCCTCGATCGCCCGCTTCAGACCCTTCTACGGCCCCTCGGGAGTCAGGCTCGGCCGGGGAAGAAGATCTTCACCTCGCGGTCGGCGGACTCTTCGGAGTCGGAGGCGTGGATCAGGTTCTCGCGCACGATCACGCCGTAGTCGCCGCGGATGGAGCCGGGGGCGGCGGCGATCGGGTCGGTCGGACCGGCCAGCGCGCGCACGCCCTCGATGACCCGCTCGCCCTCGACGATCAGCGCGACGACCGGACCGGAGGCCATGAACTCCACCAGCGGCTCGTAGAAGGGCTTGCCCTTGTGCTCGCCGTAGTGCTGCTCCAGCGTGTCCTGGTCCAGCGTGCGCAGCTCCAGCGCGGTGATCTGCCAGCCGGCCTTGCGCTCGATACGGCTGATGATCTCGCCGGTCAGGCCACGACGGACGGCGTCGGGCTTGAGCAGGACGAGGGTGCGCTGGCTCACGAGGGGGCTCCTTCTACTGCGGGTGTTCCGGCGCCGGTGCTCTGGCGCCTGCAGGTGCGGTGGGATGAGGTTACAGGTCGCGTCCTGGCGCTTGTCACGCAGCGTCAGCGGTATCCGCAGAGGCCGCCGAAGCCTGTGCGGCGAAGCGCGCCCTGGCCTCGTCGACCTTTCTGCCGAAGTGCACCGACGCCCACCACAGCGCCCCGAAGAGCACGCCCATGAAGAACATGATCGGGACGAAGAAGCCGGACGCGACGAGGGCGATCTGCAACGCCCAGCCGAGGGCCACCCCGCCGGGCCGGGTGACCATCGCGCACAGCAGCACGCTGAGCAGCATGGCGACGCCGCAGACCGTCCACACCGTGGACGTGGACAGGTCGGCGTCCTTCATGGCGACCAGGCCGGCGAAGCCGATGACGAAGAACTCGCCGATCAGGGTCGAGGAGCAGAGCGTACGCATGGCGGTCTCAGCCCTTCCCGAGGAGCAGGCGCGCCTCGCCGACGGTGATGACGGAGCCGGTGACCAGGACGCCGCCGCCGGCGAACTCGCCCTCCTCCTCCGAGAGGGTGATCGCCGCCTCCAGGGCGTCGGGCAGCCGCGGCTCGACCTGGACGCGGTCGTCGCCGAACACCTCGACGGCGATCGCGGCGAGCTCGTCGGCGTCCATCGCGCGATGGCTGGCGTTCTGCGTGATCACGACCTCGGCGAAGATCGGCTCGAAGGCCTCCAGGAGCCCGCGCACGTTCTTGTCGCCGCTGGCACCGACCACGCCGATCAGCCGGGAGAAGTCGAACGCCTCACCGACGGCCTCCGCGGTGGCCCGGGCGCCGGCCGGGTTGTGCGCGGCGTCCAGGACGACGGTCGGGGACCGGCGGACGACCTCGAGGCGGCCCGGCGAGGAGACGGCGGCGAAGGCCTTGCGGACGGTGTCGATGTCGAGCGGCTCGGGCCGCTGGGAGCCGACGCCGAAGAACGCCTCGACGGCGGCGAGCGCGACGGCCGCGTTGTGCGCCTGGTAGGGGCCGTGCAGCGGCAGGTACACCTCGGGGTACTCGCCGCCCAGCCCGCGCAGGGTGACCAACTGTCCGCCGACGGCGACCTGGCGGGCGACGACCCCGAACTCCAGCCCCTCGCGGGCCACGGTCGCGTCCACCTCGACGGCCTTCTTCAGCAGCACCTGCGCCGCGTCGACCGGCTGCTGGGCCAGGACGACGGTGGCGCCCTGCTTGATGATCCCGCTCTTCTCGCCGGCGATCTCGGCGGTCGTCTCCCCCAGCCGGTCCGTGTGGTCCAGGTCGATGGGGGTGACGACGGCCACGTCACCGTCGATGACGTTGGTGGCGTCCCACGAGCCGCCCATGCCCACTTCCACGACGGCGACGTCGACGGGCGCGTCGGCGAAGGCGGCGTACGCCATACCGGTGAGCACCTCGAAGAAGGACAGCCGGTACTCCTGCATGCCGTCGACCATGTCGACGTACGGCTTGACGTCGTGGTACGTCTCGATGAACCGCTCGGCGGAGATCGGGGCGCCGTCGAGGCTGATCCGCTCGGTGATCGACTGCACGTGCGGGCTCGTGTAGCGGCCGGTGCGCAGCTCGAACGCGCCGAGGAGGGCCTCGACCATGCGGGCCGTGGACGTCTTGCCGTTCGTCCCGGTGATGTGGATGGAGGGGTAGGAGCGCTGCGGCTCCCCCAGCACGTCCATCAGCGCGGCGATCCGGCCGACGGAGGGTTCCAGCTTGGTCTCGCCCCAGCGGGTGGCCAGCTCCGCCTCGACCTCGCGCAGGGCCTTGTCGACCTCGGGGTCCTCGGGGCGCGCGGGCACATCGGCCTGCGGTGCGCCGCCCTGGGTGCGCAGGGTGCGGCTGCCGGCCTCGATGACCGCGAGATCGGGGTCGCGGTCGGTCTCCTCGGCGATGATCTCGTCGAAGGGATCGAGGGGGTCGAAGGGGGCGGGCAGGTCGTCGTGGTTGCCGTTCGGGGGGAGCTCGCTCACGGGGCCAGTCTACGGACGGCCGGTGACAGAGGTGGGCGGAGGTGGGCGAAGGCCCCCGCGACCGTGCCGGTCCCGGGGGCCTTCGTCGTCGTGGCGCCCTGGGGCGCCTCACGCCTGCGGCAGGCGCTCCAGCTGGCTCTGGATGCGGGCGATGTCCTCGTCCGCCTTGGCGAGGCGGCCGCGGATCTTGTCGACCACGTTGTCCGGGGCCTTCGCGAGGAACGCCTCGTTGCCCAGCTTGGCGCCCGCCTGGGCCTTCTCCTTCTCGGCGGCGGCCAGGTCCTTCGCCAGGCGCTTGCGCTCGGCGGCCACGTCGATGGTGCCGGACAGGTCCAGCGCGACCGTGGCCCCCGCGACGGGCAGGGTCGCCGTCGCGGAGAAGTCCTCGCCCTCCGGCTGCAGGCGCAGCAACTGGCGGACGGCGGCCTCGTGCGCCGCGAACGGCGTGCCGTCGAGCGTCAGGCGGGCCGGGACGCGCTGACCGGGCTGCAGCCCCTGGTCGGCGCGGAAGCGGCGGACCTCGGTGATGACCGACTGGAGGCTCTCGATCTCCTTCTCGGCCGCCGCGTCCCGGAAGCCGCCCGGTGCGTCAGCACCAGGGACGGACACAGCCGTGGGCCACTCGGCGATGACGACGGACTCGCCGCCGGTGAGCGTGGTCCACAGCGTCTCCGTGACGAACGGGACGATCGGGTGCAGCAGCTTCAGGGTGACGTCGAGGACCTCGCCGAGGACACGGCCGGAGACCTTCGCGGGCTCGCCGCCGGCCATGAACGTCGTCTTGGACAGCTCGACGTACCAGTCGAAGACCTCGTCCCAGGCGAAGTGGAACAGAGCGTCGGAGAGCTTCGCGAACTGGAAGTCCTCGTAGAGCGCGTCGACTTCGGCGACGACCGAGTTGAGACGGGAGAGGATCCAGCGGTCGGTCGCCGACAGCTTCCCGGCGTCCGGCAGCGGGCCGTCGACCGTGGCGCCGTTCATCAGCGCGAAGCGCGTCGCGTTCCAGATCTTGTTGGCGAAGTTGCGGGAGCCCTGGACCCAGGCCTCGCCGATCGGGACGTCGACGCCGGGGTTGGCGCCGCGCGCGAGGGTGAAGCGGAGCGCGTCGGAGCCGTACTCGTCCATCCAGTCCAGCGGGTTGACCGCGTTGCCGAAGGACTTCGACATCTTCTTGCCGAACTGGTCGCGGACCATGCCGTGCAGGGCGATGGTGTGGAACGGCGGGGTGCCGTCCATCGCGTACAGGCCGAACATCATCATCCGGGCGACCCAGAAGAAGAGGATGTCGTAGCCGGTGACCAGGACGGAGTTCGGGTAGAACTTCGCGAGCGACTCGGTCTGTTCGGGCCAGCCGAGTGTGGAGAACGGCCACAGGCCGGAGGAGAACCAGGTGTCGAGGACGTCGGTGTCTTGACGCCAGCCCTCGCCGGTGGGGGCCTCGTCGTCGGGGCCGACGCAGACGACCTCGCCGTTCGGGCCGTACCAGACGGGGATGCGGTGGCCCCACCACAACTGGCGTGAGATGCACCAGTCGTGCAGGTTGTCGACCCAGTCGAAGTAGCGCTTCTCCATCTCCTGCGGGTGGATCTTGACGCGGCCGTCGCGGACGGCGTCGCCGGCGGCCTTGGCCAGCGGGCCGACCTTGACCCACCACTGCATGGACAGGCGCGGCTCGATGGTCGTCTTGCAGCGCGAGCAGTGGCCGACGGAGTGGACGTACGGGCGCTTCTCGGCGACGATCCGGCCCTCGGCGCGCAGGGCGGCGACGATGGCGGAGCGGGCCTCCAGCCGGTCCAGACCCTGGAAAGGACCGTGGGCGGTGATGACGGCGTGCTCGTCCATGATCGTGAGGGACGGCAGGTTGTGGCGCTGGCCGATCTCGAAGTCGTTCGGGTCGTGCGCCGGGGTCACCTTGACCGCGCCGGTGCCGAACTCGGGGTCGACATGGGTGTCGGCGACGACCGGGATGGAGCGCTCGGTCAGCGGGAGGCGGATCTCCTTGCCGACCAGGTGCTTGTAGCGCTCGTCGTCCGGGTGGACGGCGACGGCCGTGTCGCCGAGCATCGTCTCCGCGCGCGTGGTGGCGACGACGATGGTGTCGTCCCCCTCGCCGTACTTCATGGAGACGAGCTCACCGTCGTCGTCCTGGTACTCGACCTCGATGTCGGAGATCGCGGTGAGGCAGCGGGGACACCAGTTGATGATGCGCTCGGCGCGGTAGATGAGCTCGTCGTCGTAGAGCCGCTTGAAGATGGTCTGGACGGCCTGGGAGAGACCCTCGTCCATGGTGAAGCGCTCACGCGACCAGGCGACGCCGTCCCCCAGGCGACGCATCTGGCCGCTGATCTGGCCGCCGGACTCGCCCTTCCACTGCCAGACCCGCTCGACGAAGGCCTCCCGGCCCAGGTCGTGACGGGACTTGCCCTCCTTGCCCAGTTCCCGCTCGACGACGTTCTGGGTGGCGATGCCGGCGTGGTCCATGCCGGGCTGCCAGAGCGTCTCGAAGCCCTGCATGCGCTTGCGGCGGGTGAGGGCGTCGATGAGCGTGTGCTCGAAGGCGTGCCC
This sequence comes from Streptomyces sp. NPDC058291, assembly GCF_042880855.1. Taxonomy (NCBI): domain Bacteria; kingdom Bacillati; phylum Actinomycetota; class Actinomycetes; order Kitasatosporales; family Streptomycetaceae; genus Streptomyces; species Streptomyces sp. NPDC058291. The sequence goes on along the minus strand of NZ_JBHVYK010000004.1, from coordinate 57,287 downwards.
CAGGTGCAGGCTGCCGGTGACGTTCGGCGGGGGGATGACGACGGTGTACGGAGGCTTGTCGCTCTTGGCGTCGGCCTCGAAGTAGCCCCGCTCCACCCAGCGCTCGTACAGCGGCCCCTCTACGTCGGCCGGCGCGTACTGGGTCGGCAGTTCGGTGTGGGGCGCTGATGGCTGCTGCTGAGCGTTGTCGGTCACGGGCCCAGTTTAGGGGTGTCACAGCGCCGTCCCGAAACGTGTTTCCTCTGTAACGGTGGGGCCCCCGCCGCCGTGCGGGTGCGGGCTTTGGGTCAGGATGTGAAAAACGCATAAGCATGTGGAGGGGAACCCAGGAATGAGTCACCAGCAGCCGGGCCCGTACGGCGGGCAGCCCCAGCAGCCGGGCCCGTACGGCCAGCCCGGTCCGTACGGCCAGCCGCCGCAGGCGCCGCAGCCCGGCTACGGGTATCCCCAGCAGCCCGCCGCCCCGCAGCCCGGCTACGGCTACCCGGCGCAGCCCGTGCAGGGCGTCCCGCCGCAGGCCCCGCCCTACGGCCAGCAGCCGCCGTACGGCCAGCCCCCGTACGGGCAGCAGCCGCCGTACGGCCAGCCTCCCTACGGCGTCCCGCAGCCGCCGGCGGGCGGTCGCGGCAAGAAGACGGCGGCCATCGTCGTCGGCGCGGTCGCGGTCGTCGCCGCGCTCGGCGTGGGCGCCTACTTCGTGATCGGTGGAGGCGGCGGCGCGGGCGGCCTGAAGGACGACGGCGCGCACAAGCTGACCACCCCGGGGACCGCCCTCACCGACTACAAACGGGTCACGGACGACGGCGCGAGCGCCGGCAAGGACTCGACCGCCGACCTGGCCAAGACCGGCGTCGAGAACGGCAAGTCCGTGATCGGCCTCTACACGACGGCGGACCTGAGCGGCTACGACCCGGCCGACCCGAGCACCGCGCCCGACGCGTCCGAACTGGCCACCTCGAAGACCATCACCTTCGCCGGCGCCTACGGCAAGATCGCCGACCCGAAGGCGACGCTCGACCTGTTCTTCACCAGTTTCCAGAAGTCGTCCGAGGAGAGCTCCAGCAGCTCTGCCGGCGAGCCCAAGGGCAAGCTGGTCGGCAAGCCCGAGGCGGCCGACCTCGACGGCGCGGTCATGAAGTGCCAGGCGGCCGAGGGGAAGAACGCCCTCACCAAGCAGGACAAGACCGACTGGTTCTGCGCGTGGGCGGACTACAGCACGATCGCCATGGTGTCGCCGGGCGACGCCACGAAGGGCGTCACCAAGGACGTGGCGATCGACATCGCCACGAAGCTGCGCGACCAGATCCGTGTCGCGATGTGACGACCCGGACCGCGCGTACGCGGAAGGGCCCCGGTCGGTCGACCGGGGCCCTTCGCCGTACGGGGTGCCGCCTGGGCGGTGTCGGCCTCGCCTACGCGGTCTTGGCCTCGCCCGGACCGCGGCCGCCACGGGCGTCGCGGGGGATCAGCGTCGGGTTGACGTTGGAGAGCACGACGTCCGCCGTGATGACGACACGCGCCACGTCCTTGCGGGACGGGACCTCGTACATCACCGCCTGGAGGACCTCCTCCATGATGGCGCGCAGGCCACGGGCGCCGGTCTGGCGGAGGATGGCCTGGTCCGCGATGGCCTCCAGGGCCTCGCGCTCGAAGTCCAGCTCCACGCCGTCGAGTTCGAAGAGCCGCTGGTACTGCTTGACCAGCGCGTTGCGCGGCTCGATCAGGATCTGCAGGAGCGCCTCGCGGTCCAGGTTGTGGACCGAGGTGATGACCGGCAGACGGCCGATGAACTCCGGGATCATGCCGAACTTGACCAGGTCCTCGGGCATGACGGCCTCGAACTGGTCCTTGGACTCCAGCTCGCGCTTGGAGCGGATCGTCGCGCCGAAGCCGATGCCCTTGGCGCCGGCCCGGGTCTCGATGATCTTCTCCAGACCCGAGAAGGCGCCGCCCACGATGAACAGCACGTTCGTGGTGTCGATCTGGATGAACTCCTGGTGCGGGTGCTTGCGGCCGCCCTGCGGCGGGACCGAGGCGGTGGTGCCCTCCAGGATCTTCAGCAGCGCCTGCTGGACGCCCTCGCCCGACACGTCGCGGGTGATGGAAGGGTTCTCGCTCTTCCTCGCGACCTTGTCGATCTCGTCGATGTAGATGATCCCGGTCTCGGCCTTCTTGACGTCGTAGTCGGCCGCCTGGATCAGCTTCAGCAGGATGTTCTCCACGTCCTCGCCGACGTAACCCGCCTCGGTGAGGGCCGTGGCGTCCGCGATCGCGAACGGGACGTTCAGCATGCGCGCCAGGGTCTGCGCGAGGAGCGTCTTGCCCGAGCCCGTGGGGCCCAGCAGGAGGATGTTGGACTTCGCCAACTCGATGGCGTCCTCGCGCCCTTGGGCGCCGGCGTTCTCGCCGGCCTGGACGCGCTTGTAGTGGTTGTACACCGCTACCGACAGGGCCTTCTTGGCGGGCTCCTGGCCCACCACGTAGCCCTCGAGGAACTCGTAGATCTCGCGCGGCTTGGGGAGTTCCTCCCAGCGGACCTCGCTCGTCTCCGCGAGTTCTTCCTCGATGATCTCGTTGCAGAGGTCGATGCACTCGTCGCAGATGTACACACCGGGCCCTGCGATGAGCTTCTTGACCTGCTTCTGGCTCTTGCCGCAGAACGAGCACTTGAGCAGATCGCCGCCGTCACCGATGCGTGCCACGGTGTGCTTCCCCTTCGCCTGGGAGACGACTGGACGCTTACGAGTCCAGCGGCTCCTGGTGCTGCCTTATTCCGACGGTACCTTGCCTGGCCCCCCGTTCGGGCCCCCCTTGGCACGGTTCACTGCGACGTGGACCGTGTCACACCGTGCCGAGGGAGCTCGAACGGGACGACCCCGAACGTCAACGCAGAGACTCGTTGTTCATCTTCCGGGTGGAGATGATCTGGTCGATCAGGCCGTACGCCAGCGCGTCCTCGGCCGTGAGGATCTTGTCGCGCTCGATGTCCTCGCGGATCTTCTCGATCGGCGTGGTCGAGTGCTTGGCCAGCATGTCCTCCAGCTGCGCGCGCATCCGGAGGATCTCGTTGGCGGCGATCTCCAGGTCGGAGACCTGACCGCGGCCGGTCTCACTGTACGGCTGGTGGATCAGCACGCGCGCGTTCGGCAGCGCCATGCGCTTGCCCGGCGTGCCGGCGGCCAGCAGGATCGCGGCGGCGGACGCCGCCTGGCCCATGCAGACCGTCTGGACGTCGGGCTTCACGAACTGCATCGTGTCGTAGATCGCGGTCAGCGCGGTGAAGGAGCCGCCGGGGCTGTTGATGTAGACCGAGATGTCCCGGTCGGGGTCCATCGACTCCAGGCACAGCAGCTGCGCCATGACGTCGTTGGCGGAGGCGTCGTCGATCTGCACGCCGAGGAAGATCACGCGCTCCTCGAAGAGCTTCGCGTACGGGTCGTACTCGCGGATGCCCTGGGAGGTGCGCTCGACGAAGCGCGGGATGACGTAGCGGGACTCGGCGCGGGGGCCGGTGTACTCGGCCTCGGTGCGGGCGTAGAGGCCGCTGCCGGGGAAGTCGTTCACGATGTCTCCTGAAGAGGGGGCTGGGGCGGTGGACTGGAGGGGCTGAAGAGGGGCTCTGACGGCTTCCGAGGGCCTCGGGCCCCCGCTGGGAGGCTCCGAGCGGCCGGGGAGCCCCAAGGGGCTTCCCGGGCCTCCGGGAGGCCTCAGCGGGCTCCTGGGGCCTCCGAGGGACAGAGAGCCCAGGTGGCTCAGGGGAGCGGCCCTGGGCGGCCCTGGCGCCGTCAGGGGTGACTCTCAGGCCGCCCCGGTACCGCCGCCGCCCGGCATGCCGGCGGCCGTCGGGATGACGTCGTCGATGAGGCCGTACTCCTTGGCCTCGAACGCGTCGAACCACCGGTCGCGGTCCGAGTCGCGGGTGATCTGCTCGATCGACTGGCCGGTGTGCTGCGAGGTCAGCTCCGCCATGCGCTTCTTGGTGTGCAGCAGCCGCTCGGCGTGGATCTTGATGTCCGAGGCGGATCCGGCCAGGCCCGCGGAGGGCTGGTGGATCAGGATCTCGGCGTTCGGCAGCGCGAAGCGCTTGCCGGGGGTGCCCGCACTGAGCAGGAACTGGCCCATGGAGGCGGCCAGGCCCATGGCGATGGTCACCACGTCGTTCTTGATGAACTGCATGGTGTCGTAGATCGCCATGCCGGCCGTGATGGAGCCGCCGGGGCTGTTGATGTAGAGGTAGATGTCCTTGTCCGGGTCGGCGGCAAGGAGCAGCAACTGTGCGGTGATCTTGTTGGCGATGTCGTCGTCGACCGCCTGGCCGAGGAAGATGATCCGCTCGCCGAGCAGCCGGTTGTAGACCTGGTCGCCGAGGCCACCGATGGAAGGCTCGCCGGCGGCGGAGGGCATCAGATTCGTCACGTATCCACCTGCTCGTCTTACGACGGCGCCGGGCCGTCTCACGTGTACTGCCTGGGGCTCGGGGACTCCCCTGCCCTCGTACTCATGGACCCTAACGCGCGGGTCCCTTCGGGGAATCCCGGAGAGGAGAGTGTTCGCCGGGGGCGTAGTCGAGCGGCGACGCGAACGGCAGAGGGGCCCCGGAGCGATCGCCGCTCCGGGGCCCCTCAGGCGTGCGTCAGAGGCGACGCGAGGGCCTTCAGCTCTCGGTCTTCTCCTCGGAGGACTCCGTCTCGGAGGACTCCGTCTCCGCAGCGGCCTCCGCGGACTCCTCGTCCTCGTCGTCCAGGTCGACGACCTCGCCGTTGGTGTCCTTCACCGTGGCGGACTCGACGACCGTGGCCAGCGCCTTGCCGCGGGCGACCTCGCCGACCAGCAGCGGGACCTGGCCGCCCTCGACGACCGCCTGGGCGAACTGGTCGGGGGACATGCCGGAGGAGGCGGCACGGCGCATGAGGTGCTCGGTGAGCTCCTCCTGGTTGACGTTCAGCTTCTCGCGCTTGACCAGCTCGTCGAGCACGAACTGGGTCTTGATGCCCTTGACCGCGGCCTCACGGGTCTCGGTCTCGAACTCCTCGGCGGTCTTGCCCTGGATCTCCAGGTACTTGTCGAGGTCGAGGCCCATCTGACCGAGCTGGTGGTGCTCCAGGTTGTGCTTGCGGGTGTTGATCTCGTCCTCGAGCAGCTTCTCGGGGACGGGCACCTCGACGAGCTCCAGCAGCTTCTCCAGGACGCGCTCCTGGGCCTGCGTGGCCTGGTCGTACTGCTTCATGTTCTCGAGGCGCTTGCGGCTGTCGGCCTTCAGCTCGTCGAGGGTGTCGAACTCGGAGGCGAGCTGGGCGAACTCGTCGTCCAGCTCGGGGAGCTCGCGGGCGGCGACCTGGGTGACCTTGACGGTGACCTCGGCCTCCTTGCCGGCCGCGGAGCCGCCCTTCAGCTCGGAGGTGAAGGTGGTCTCGCCACCGGCCTCCAGGCCCTTGACGGCCTCGTCGATGCCCTCCAGCAGCTCGCCGGAGCCGATGGTGTAGGAGACGCCGCTCGCGACGCCGTCCTCCAGGACCTCGCCGTCGACCTTGGCCTCCAGGTCCACCGTCACGACGTCGCCGTCCTCGGCGGCACGCTCGACCGGGGTGGTCGAGGCGAAGCGCTCGCGGAGCTGCTCGACCGACTTGTCGATGTCCTCGTCGGTGACCTCGACGGCGTCGACCTCGACCTCGATGGAGGAGAAGTCCTCCGGGAGCTCCAGGGCGGGACGCACGTCGACCTCGGCGGTGAAGTTCAGCGTCTCGCCGTCCTTCAGCTCCGTGATGTCGACCTCGGGCTGGCCGAGGACGTCGATCTCCGCCTCGTTGACCGCCTCCGTGTAGAACTTCGGCAGCGCGTCGTTGACGGCCTCCTCCAGCACGGCGCCACGGCCGAAGCGCTGGTCGATGACCCGGGCGGGGATCTTGCCCTTGCGGAAGCCCTTCACCGTGACCTGCTGGTTGATCTTCTTGTACGCCGCGTCGAGGCTGTCCTTGAGCTCCTCGAAGGGCACCTCGATGCTGAGCCGAACCCGGGTCGGGTTCAGGGTCTCCACGGCGCTCTTCACGGTTCGGTCTCCTTGGGGGCTGACTTCTTGGTTTCTGCCGGAGCCAGACCGGCTCCGGCGGATTCGCCGCCCGGAGGACTTCAGAGAATGAGGACACACGGGCGTGCAGCTTGCATAGTAACGGCAGCGACGACACGCCCCAAAGGCGATCAAGCGAGGTGTCCGCACATCCGGCCCGGCGACGGTCGGCACGACCGCGCCCGGCGGCCGCTCGATGGTCGGCGATCGGCGGTCGGTGGTCGGGGTGGCGGGATTTGAACCCACGGCCTTCCGCTCCCAAAGCGGACGCGCTACCAAGCTGCGCCACACCCCGTCTGGTGCGAGACGTAGGGTACATGCCCGCAGGCCCCGTGACCGCCGCATTCGCCGAGCCCCGCGCGGGCCGCGACGGGTCCGGGAAAGGCGGTGTGCGCCACGGGCCGCCGACCCGCTACGATGCCTGCAGTGCCGCGGTCGGCTGACCTGCGGCGCGTCGTGTGCGGGCGTAGCTCAATGGTAGAGCACTAGTCTTCCAAACTAGCTACGCGGGTTCGATTCCCGTCGCCCGCTCTGTACGGCTCAGGGCCAGGTCGGAGGAAGATTCCTCGGACCTGGCCCTGATCGTTCTCCGGCGCCGCGCGTCAGTCGTCCCTACGTCCCTCGCGTGCCCTTCCGGCGCCCCTCGCGTGCCCTTCCGGGAGGGCCGAGGGTGGCCACGGCCCGGACACGGACCGGGGTTTCCGCATCGGGTCGAACCCGAGTGCGGCGTCTTGGCCGCCGAAACGACTCGGGCCGGACGGACGGCACTGACGCACGGATCGGCGCGCCCGGCTCTTTGTGGGCAGGCCGCCTCAGGCCCTCGCCTGCGAACCTCGGAACCTCCGCTCAGCGCGAGTGCGCACCGGGCACGGGCCTGTCCGCCCCCGCTCGCCGAATACGGCCACATCGCGCCCTACTCGCATCCGGTCCGATTCGCTCACACTCCAACACATGGGGGCGATTCGGGAACGTGACCAGGTGGCGTGCCATCGCTGCGGAGAGGAAGGCCACTGCGTGCGGGGGCGCGGGCGGTTCGGCCTCATGGCGAGCTCCTGCGCACCGTGCTGGCACGTCTTCGCCAACGCGATGGCCGAGGCCGACGGGGCGACAGCGGCCCCCAGAGCGGATCCCGGCCCCGACGACGTGGCGTGGATCGAACCGACGGTATGTCCGGAATGCGGCGCTTCAGTGCGCGTGTACCCGACCACCTACGACCGGTGGGTGAGCCTCTCCACGCTGGAGCTGCCCGCCAAGGACGTTCCGGAGGTCTTCCGGTGGCGTTTGACGAGGCTTTCGGGGCGGCCCCCCGTCCCCACGGACATCGTGGCCGTACGGGTCCGTGGAACCGATCCGCTACCGAGCGAAGCCGTCGTGCCGGCCCACCGCATGACGTGCGTCCCCGGGTGGGGCGTTCCGCAGCCCACGGCGCCGGCATGAGCGGGTGCGCTCTGTGCGCCTCAGAAGCTGATCGAGTTGATCGTGTCGGCGAGGGAGTTGAGGAAGCGGTTGATCGACGGGGCCATGCCGGTCGAGGCGAGGAAGAAGCCGAACAGGATGGCGACGATGGCCGGGCCGGCCTTGATCGAGCCCCCTCGGATCAGGACGACCAGAATGATCGCCAACAGCAGCACCACTGACAGTGAAATGGCCACAACTGATCACACGCCCTCGGTCGGTCCGCACTCCCGAGACCATCGTGCCACCAACGCGGCCTCCCTATGCGGCCCGTGACGCATCATCGTGCGGTCGTCCGTGGATCCGGGCGCGCCGCACGGCAATTCGGGCCCTGTCCGCACAGGAATTGGGCGGCTGGTTTCCTCATCCACACACTGTGTGCGCAGGTAATTCGAATAATGACCGCCGTCACGTCAACTGCGGCCCCACAACGGACGTTATGCACCTTTCCTTCGGGATGAATCATGACATCACGGTCGCTCAGGTGTCACCTCCACCCGTCGATCACCGGCGCGGATGCCGAATAACGAGGAACGACCAGAGGTGTTTTACGCATACGCGGGCACGCGGCTAGGGTGCATCGAATGTTCCACGCCGCCTCGTCTCTCGTTCCGGGCTCCCGCTCGCCCAAGAACCGGAACGATCAGCACAACGGTCCACCGGACGATCACGACGACGGGTCCCCCGGCCGGTCCGGGCTCGGCCGCCCCGAGGACGGATCCGCCGAGCGGCCGTCGTCACGGCCCGGCGCCCGGCGTGACGCGTTCTTCGACAACGCCAAGTACCTGGCGATCGTGCTGGTGGCGTTGGGTCACTCCTGGGAGCCCCTCAAGGGCGACAGCCGGGTGCTGCAGGCCGCGTACATGCTCGTGTACACGTTCCACATGCCGGCGTTCATCGTCATCTCCGGGTTCTTCTCGCGCAGTTTCGACGGCAGTCCCGCGCGGCTGAAGCGGCTGGTCACCGGGGTCGCCGTGCCGTACGTCGTGTTCGAGAGCGCGTATCCGCTCTTCAAGCGCCTCGTCGACCACGACTCCCAGGCCGCCGTCACCCTCCTCGATCCGTACTACCTGACCTGGTTCCTGTGCGCCCTGTTCATCTGGCGGCTGACGACACCGGTCTGGAAGATGGTCCGCCACCCGCTGCCGGTCGCGCTGGTCATGGCGATGCTGGCGTCCCTCACCCCGGACTTCGGCGGCGACCTGGACCTGCAGCGCGTCCTGCAGTTCCTGCCGTACTTCGTGCTCGGACTGTGTCTCAGGCCCGAGCACTTCCGGATGGTCCGTCGACGCTCGGTGCGGATCGCGGCGGTCCCGGTGTTCGCCCTCTCCCTGGCCTTCTGCTGGTGGGCGGCGTCGAAGGTGGACACCGGGTGGCTCTACCACCGGTCCGCGGCACAGGAGTTGGGCCAGCCGTGGTGGGCCGGTCCGCTCATGCAGCTCGCGCTGTTCGGCTGTTCGCTGCTGCTGACGGCCTGCTTCTTCTCGTGGGTGCCGGGCCGCAAAATGTGGTTCACCGTGCTCGGCGCGGGCACGCTCTACGGCTATCTGCTGCACGGCTTCCTGATCAAGGGCGCCGACTACCGCGGCTGGTTCGCCCACCCCGCGCTGCACCGGCCGCTGGGCGAGATCGGCGTCAGCCTCGCGATCGCCCTCGCCGTCACCGCGCTGTGCACCCCGCCCGTCCGGCGTGTCTTCCGCTTCGTGATGGAGCCGAAGATGGCATGGGCCTTCAGGCCGGACGCCGCCGAACTCGCCCGGGAACGCGCCCGGCAGGAGCCGGGGCGGCAGCCGGGGCAGGCGCAGGAGCGGGATGGGAAGCGGGACGAGGTGCGGAGCGATGCGCGGCGCGAGCGGGTCGGGGTTCAGGAGCGCTGACCCGTGAGGCCGAGCAGCGCGCGCATCCGTGCGTACTTCTCGGTCAGCCGGGTGCGGGTCGGGGCGTCCAGGACCGCCAGGCGCGCCGGGTCCGCGTTGTGCGCCAGGTCGGCCTCCTTGACCAGCAGCGCGCCCGGCGTGGCCAGGACCCGCCCCGCGTACGCCTCCGGCGTCTCCCCCGCCCGCTTGGTCACCGCCAGGACGACCGCCTTGGTGCGGTCGCTCAGGCGGGCTCCGTCCAGCCAGGCCTCGGACAGGGCGTCGTCCTCGACGGCGTCGTGCAGCCAGGCGGCCGCGATCAGGTCGTCGTCGCCGCCCCGCGCGCGGACGCCGTCCGCGACCGCCTGGAGGTGCTCGGCATAGGGCCGGCCCGCCTTGTCGGTCTGCCCCGCGTGGGCCGCACGGGCCAGGGCCTCGATCTCGGACAGTGTGAGCACGGCGGGTTCCCCTCGGACCGGGCCGGCGGGCTTCGCCGGGCTCACGACAGCGACGCCGACGCGGCCGTGGGGCCCTCGCGGCAGATGAGCAGCAGGGCCCGGTCGTCGTTGACGTCCTTCGCCACCGCCTCGATCAGGTGCCAGGCGGCGCCCTGGAAGCCGCCGGCCACATAGCGGTCGGCCTCGCCGGTGAGGCGGTCGATGCCCTCGACGATGTCCCGTTCGGACGTCTCCACCAGGCCGTCGGTGAAGAGCATCAGCACGTCGCCGGGGCGCAACGAGCCCTTCACCGGGTCGAACTGGGCGCCGTCGTACACCCCGAGCAGGGGGCCCTCGGCGGCCTTCTCCTCCCACCGGCCGCTGCCCGCGCTGAGCTGGAGGCCCGGCGGGTGGCCGGCCGAGTAGAGCTCGTAGTCGCCGGAGTCGAGGTCGAGGACGAGATGGATGGAGGTCGCGAAGCCCTCGTCCCAGTCCTGCCGGAGCAGATAGCCGTTGGCGGCCGGGAGGAAGGCATGCGGGGGCAGGGAGCCGAGCAGCCCGCCGAAGGCGCCGGACAGCAGCAGGGCGCGCGAGCCGGCGTCCATGCCCTTGCCGGACACGTCGGTGAGGACGACCTCCAGGGTGCGGCCGCCGTTCGTGCGGGCCGCGACGACGAAGTCGCCGGAGAAGGACTGGCCGCCCGCGGGCCTCAGCGCCATCTCGCGGTGCCAGCCGGTCGGCAGGCCCGGCAGCTTGCTCTGCACGCGGATGCGTTCGCGCAGGTCGAAGAGCATGGTGCCACCGCGCCGCCACGGCACGCCGACGCGGCTGCGGAACTGGGCGATGAGGAGGCCGAAGAAACCGCATGCGGCCACCACGAGCACCACGCCGGGCGTGACCCGGGACGGGCCCTCGGTGTAGGGGCCCAGTCGCACCGACTCCACGATGAGCGCCGAGGCCGCCGCCGCGTACAGGCCGAGCAGGCTCGACGGGCGCAGCAGCAGACCGCCGGCGACGATCGGCAGGACGAGGGCGGCCGGGGAGCACCACACCGAGTTGGCGAGCGTGGTGAGGGCGATCAGCGGGACGGTGAGCAGGAGGAAGGCCAGCGCGATCCAGTCCGAGCCGTCGCCGCGGAAGTAGTCCACGGCGCTTCTGCGCACGCCGGTGCGGACCCGGTGCCACAAGTGCTTCATCCGGGCCGTGAACGTCTCGGCTTCCGCGCGCCGCTGTCGTCCTGCTGCCATTAGTTCGGGACCCTATCCATCGAACCCGCCGCTTGGCACGGGAGGTCCTACTTGTCCCCCCTGCGAGGCTCAACTTCACAGTGAACGTCAAGGAAAGCGCTCGCGCCGCAAGGTGGGCGAAATTCCCTGGCCCGTCCCGCATCGGGCTGCTAGGCATGAGTCCATGACGAGCGAGGCGGCAGGGCGGATGCGAGGCCTGCGACGGGACGAGTGGGACGAGTGGTACGACGCTCTCCTGCGGGCCTTCGGCGGGGTGGGGGAACCGGCCGAGGAGCGGGCGCTCTTCAGAGAGCTCACGCCGTACGAGCGGTCCGTGGGCGTGTGGGACGGCGACATGTGTGTGGGTACGGCCGGGGCCTACGACTTCCGGATGACCGTGCCGGGCGGGGCCTCGGTGCCGACGGCGGGTGTGACGATGGTCTCCGTCAGCGCGACGCACCGGCGGCGCGGGATGCTGACCTCGATGATGCGGCGCTTGCTGGACGACGTGCGGGCGTGGGGCGAGCCGCTCGCGGCGCTCACCGCCTCCGAGCCGGCGATCTACGGTCGGTTCGGGTATGCCACGGCGACCTTCGCGCTGGACGCCGAGATCGACACCACCCGGGTGGAACTGTCCGTCCCGGCCGGGACGGACGGCGTACGGGTGCGGTACGCCGACCCGGGCGCCGAACTCGCGGCGTGCGAGGGCGTGTACGCGCGGACGGCGTCCGGCAGGCCCGGCATGCTGGCGCGGCGGCCCGGCTGGGAGCGGCTGGGGCTGCTCGACCCGGAGAGCTCGCGGGGCGGCGCGTCGCCGCTGCAGTGCGTGCTCGCCGAGCGCGGCGGTGAGGTCACCGGGTACGCCCGCTTCCGGGTGCGGCCGCAGTGGACGGACAGCGGGCACGACGGGCAGGTGCAGCTGCAGGATCTGGCCGGGCTGGACGCGTCGTCGCAGGCGGCGTTGTGGCGGTTCCTGTTCGGGATCGACCTCACCGCCTCGCTGAGGCTGCGCGGGCGGCCCCTGGACGACGCGTGGCAGCATCTCGTCTCCGACGTCCGGCGGTGCGGACTGCGGGTGCGGGACTCGTTGTACGTACGGCTGGTGGACGTCGGCGCGGCGCTGGAGGCGCGGACGTACCAGACGCCGGTGGACGTGGTGCTGGAGGTGGAGGACGCGTTCTGCCCCTGGAACACGGGGCGTTGGCGGTTGAGCGGGGACGCCAAGGGCGCGGTCTGCGCGCGCACCACGGACGTGCCCGATCTCGCTCTGTCGGTACGGGAGTTGGGGGCCGCCTATCTCGGCGGAGTGAGCCTCGCGTCGCTGGCGGCGGCCGGCCGGGTGCGTGAGGTGCGGCAGGGTGCGCTGGCGGAGGCCGCGGTGGGGTTCGGATCGGTCTCGGCGCCCTGGCTGCCCCACGGCTTCTAGGGCGCGACCGGTTCGCGCGGCCCGGGGCGGAACCGGGACGGCGTCCGTGCGGAACCCGAGCGGGCGGTCGGCCGGCCGGTCGGCCGGCCGGTCGGCCGGTCGGTCGGCTGGTCGGTCGGCTGGGCGGTCGGCTGGGCGGTCGGCTGGGCGGTCGGTCGGTCGGTCCGGGGGCGTCAGTTCTTCTGGCAGGTGGGGCACCAGAAGAGGTTGCGGGCGGCCAGGTCGGCGGTGCGGACGGCGTCGCCGCAGAGGTGGCAGGGCTGGTGGGTACGGCGGTAGACGTACACCTCGCCGCCGTGGTCGTCGACGCGGGGCGCCCGGCCCATCGCCTCGGGAGTGTGCTGGGGGCGGACGGTGTCGATGCGGTTGTGGCGGACTCCCTCGCGCATGAGGGCGACGAGGTCGGTCCAGATCGCATCCCATTCGGCGGGCGTGATGGTCCGGCCCGCCCGGTAGGGGTCGATGCCGTGCCGGAAGAGGACCTCGGCGCGGTAGACGTTGCCCACGCCGGCGATGACCTTCTGGTCCATGAGGAGGGCGGCGATCGTCGTACGGCTGCGCGCGACGCGCGCGTAGGCGAGCAGCGGGTCGGCGTCGTCGCGCAGCGGGTCCGGACCCAGGCGGGCGTGCACGGCCTGCTTCTCGACGTCCGTGATCAGCGCGCAGGTGGTGGGGCCCCGGAGGTCCACGTACGCGGTGGGGCCGGCCAGGCGGAGGCGGACCGTCCCGGTGGGCGGGGGCGCGGGGGCGTCGCCGAAGGTCACCTTGCCGAAGAGGCCGAGGTGGACGTGGATCCACCGTCCGCCGCCGAAACCGAGGAAGAGGTGTTTGCCGTGCGCCTCGGTACGGGTGAGCGGGGAGCCGGTGAGGAGGGCGGCGGCGTCGGCGAACTTGCCCTGGGGGCTGGTCGCCTCGACGGGGCGGCCGACGAAACGGGCGTAGTCCTGTGCCAGCCGGTGGATGGTGTGCCCTTCTGGCACCGGCGCGTTCCTTTCCGCACCGCCCGCTGACCCGATCCGGTCGGGCGGACGGCCCCGCGTCCGGGCGCCGGCTGCCGCGCGGGGCAGCCGGGCTCCGGCTTCGGGGGTTACTGCTGGGGGTGGTGGGCGGGGATCTCCGGGAGGTCGCCGGTGGTCTCGTACGCGGCGAGCATGTCGATGCGGCGGATGTGCCGCTCGTCCTCGGAGAACGGGGTGGCCAGGAACGTCTCGACGAACTTGGTCGCCTCGTCCTGGGTGTGCATGCGGGCGCCGACCGCGACGACGTTGGCGTCGTTGTGCTGGCGGCCGAGCGACGCGGTCTCCTCGCTCCAGGCCAGGGCGGCACGGACGCCCTTCACCTTGTTCGCCGCGATCTGCTCGCCGTTGCCGGAGCCGCCGATGACGATGCCGAGGGCCTCGGGGTCCGCGGCCGTCCGCTCCGCGGCGCGGAGGCAGAACGGCGGGTAGTCGTCCTGGGCGTCGTAGATGTGCGGCCCGCAGTCGACCGGGTCGTGACCCGCCGCCCTGAGCCATTCCACGAGGTGATTCTTGAGTTCGAAGCCGGCATGGTCCGAGCCGAGATACACGCGCATGGGATGAGTGTGACACGGGCGGCGCGGGGTAGCAGCGCGGGGTGCCGCGTCCGGAAAGCCTGAACAGCCCCGTAGAAGCTCAGGTAAACCTCAAGTAACAATCCGGAATCAAAGGTTCCCGAATTCATTAGCCTCGGATTCACTGGACCGGCTCGTACGCCTCCCCACGTACGACGCACCAGATTCCCCACGCGGCGCAAAGGAAGACCCTCCCCATGACTTCGCAGCCGACCCTTTCGAAGGCCGAACGCGGCCCTGGAGCACCCGGAGAGAACGGTTCCGGGCTTCAGGCCGGTCTCAAGAACCGGCATCTGTCGATGATCGCCATCGGCGGTGTCATCGGCGCGGGACTGTTCGTCGGATCCAGTTCCGGCATCGCCACCGCCGGGCCGGGCATTCTGCTCTCCTACGCTCTCGTCGGCACGCTTGTGGTGCTGGTGATGCGCATGCTCGGAGAGATGTCCGCCGCCAATCCGACCTCCGGCTCGTTCTCCGCGCACGCCGACCGGGCGCTCGGCCGCTGGGCCGGGTTCTCCATCGGCTGGCTGTACTGGTTCTTCTGGGTCGTCGTGCTCGCCGTGGAGGCCACCGCCGGGGCCAAGATCCTCGAGGGGTGGATCCCCGCCGTGCCGCAGTGGGGGTGGGCCCTCATCGTGATGGTGGTGCTGACGGCCACCAACCTGGTCTCCGTCGGCTCCTACGGCGAGTTCGAGTTCTGGTTCGCGGGCATCAAGGTCGTCGCCATCGGCGCGTTCATCGTCGTGGGCGCACTCGCCGTGTTCGGCGTGCTGCCGGGCGTCGACAGCGACAAGGCGGGCCTGAACAACCTCACCGGCCACGGCGGCTTCCTGCCCCACGGACCCGGCGCCATCCTGACCGGCGTGCTGCTCGTCGTCTTCTCCTTCATGGGCAGCGAGATCGCGACCCTGGCGGCCGGCGAGTCGGAGAACCCGCAGCAGGCCGTGACCAAGTCGACCAACAGCATCATCTGGCGGATCGGCGTCTTCTACCTCGGCTCGATCTTCATCGTCGTCACGCTGCTCCCCTGGAACGACCCGTCCATCAAGGACCAGGGCTCCTACGTGGCCGCCCTCGACTCCCTGGGCATCGCGCACGCCGGTCAGATAATGAACTTCATCGTCCTGACGTCGGTGCTGTCCTGCCTCAACTCCGGGCTCTACACGGCCTCCCGCATGGCCTTCTCGCTCGGCCAGCGGGGCGACGCGCCGAAGGCCTTCGCCCGGACGACCAACCGGGGCGTCCCGCTCGCGGCGATCGTCTCCTCCGTGGTCTTCGGGTTCGTCGCGGTCTTCTTCAACTACCGCTTCCCCGACTCCGTCTTCCTCTTCCTGGTGAACTCCAGCGGGGCCGTGGCCCTGTTCGTCTGGCTGGTGATCTGCTTCTCCCAGCTGCGGATGCGGAAGATCATCCAGGCCGAGGCGCCGGAGAAGCTGGTCGTGAAGATGTGGCTGTACCCCTATCTGACCTGGGCGACCGCCGCGCTGATCGTCTTCGTGCTCGGTTACATGCTGACCGACACCGAGGGCGAGAGCAGCGGGCGGACGACCGTCCTGCTGTCGCTGCTCGTCGCGGCGATCGTGGTCGCCGTCGCCTTCGTGAAGGAAGCCGGGAAGGGCCGGCGGGGCTCCGTCACCGCTGAGGCCGGGACCGGGGTCGAGACCGGGACCGGGACCGGGGTCGAGACCGGGGCCGGGACCGGGGCCGGGACCGGGGCCGGGACGGGAGCGGACGCGGGGCCCGAGGCTCCGGCGCAGACCAAGGTCTGAGTCCGGTCCGGACTCGCCGCTCCGGGGCGCGAGGACACAGAACAGACGAGAGAACAAAGGGGAAGAGGTCCGCTTCGGCGGGCCTCTTCCCCTCCGTCGTCCCCCTCCCAGACGACCGCGCGGAGGCCCCGGGCTCGTGCCCCGTGGGCCGCCTCGCGGCCGGGGCGTCGAAGTCGTACGCCGTCGACGCGTCCTTCGATCTGAGCAAGACCGGGAAGACCTGTCTGCCGGTCCAGACGAGCGACGGCGAGAAGCCGTTCTGGCAGCAGGGCCCGGTGCCGTTCGGCACGACGAACCCGTCGCCGAACACGCCCGCCACCCCACTGCTCCTCGGCACCGACAACACGCCCGCGGCTCCCGACGGCGACGAACTGCCCAGGACCGGCGTCGAACGGGACGTGCTCCCGCTCGGGGCGGCCGGGGTCGCGTTGCTCGCGGCGGGCGCGGCCGGACTGTGGTGGTCGGGCCGACGGCCCGCGCGGGACGGCACGACTTGACGACGGGGAGCGGCTCGACGACGGGAGCGGCGTGACGACGGCCCGGGCGGACGCAGAGGAGGGGGGGGGGGGGCGCGGTCGGGGCTGCTCGAGCAAACGTAGGCGTTTATACTGATTCATCGATCAAACGATCTATCATAAAAG
>NZ_JBHVYK010000004.1:21032-40812 GCF_042880855.1 Streptomyces sp. NPDC058291 | reverse complement strand
GGGGGCGGGCGCCCCCCCGCCCCCCCGCGCGGCCCCCCCCCCGCGGGCCGCGCGGGCGCCGGCGCGGCGGCGCCGCGGGGGCGGGCCACCCCCCCCAACCGCCGGGGCCCCCCGCCTCCTGTTCCGTTTCCGTCGCCGCCGACCGTCAGCGGAGCGGGCGGAGCGGTTCGCGCCGCACGGTCACCGCTTGACGAGCTTCCACGCCGTGGGCAGCAGGCCCATCGCCAGAACCGCCTTGAGGGCGTCACCGACGAGGAACGGGGTGAGGCCGGCCGCGACGGCGGCGGAGGCGGAGAGGTCGGCCGCGTAGGCCAGGTACGGGACGCCGACCGCGTAGATGACCGCCTCGCCCAGCAGCATCGTGCCCGCCATGCGCAGCACGGAGCGGTCGGCGCCACGGCGGGCCAGGGCGCCCACGACGGCGGTCGCGAGGATCATGCCGAGGATGTAGCCGAACGAGACGCCGACGCCCGAGGCGCCCTCGGCGAACCACGGCACACCGGCGAGTCCGGCCAGCGCGTACACGGTGAGCGAGGAGGCGCCGCGGCGGGCGCCGAGGGTCGTGCCGACGAGCAGCGCGGCGAAGGTCTGGCCCGTCACCGGGACCGGGGTGCCGGGGACCGGGACCGCGAGCTGGGCGGCGAGGCCGGTGAGCGCGGCGCCGCCGAGCACGAGCGCGACGTCCCGGACGAGGGTGGAGGCGCCGCCCGCGCGCAGCGTGGCGGAGGGGAGCAGGTCGGCGAGGACCTGTCCGGGGCTGGCGGGGGTGGCGGCGGTGCTCATGGGGACTCCGCGAGGGTCGTACGGATCGGGACACGGTGACGCTATCCCAGGGGGGTGCGGGCGATCACCGTCAGCGATCGACAAACGGACGATCAGGGACTTGGTGGGCTCCGGACAAAAGACGGGGACTACACCCGGTACGGCGTGACGCCGGTCACTGAGGTGAAGTGGTGCGGGCTACGCGGGCGTCGTGAGCGGTCTCTGTAGGGTTCCGCCAATCGAGCAGCGGCCGTCTCGCCCGTCGGTCGCCGTCTGGGCAGGACGGCCCCTCGCTGCTAGCTTCGAGCCATGGTTGCCCAGGCCCAGGCTCTGAACTTCTCGTCGCGTCGCCATGTCGACCTGCGACGGGTGGGCACTGCCGCCTGTCGCCCTCCGGTGTGAGGCGGGCGGGGCCGATCATCCGGCGCGCCGCGCTCCACAGACGGCGCAGTGTCGGACCGGCTCCTGACTTCCGAGGAAGTTCCCCATGCCCCGTACCGCGGCTCCCCCCGCCCCGCCCTCTCCCCTCACCCGGGTCGCCGACAGCGACCGCCGGCGCACCAGCGCGAGCGTGATCCTGCGGTCCGTGCTGG
The DNA here is from genome assembly GCF_042880855.1 of Streptomyces sp. NPDC058291. Taxonomy (NCBI): domain Bacteria; kingdom Bacillati; phylum Actinomycetota; class Actinomycetes; order Kitasatosporales; family Streptomycetaceae; genus Streptomyces; species Streptomyces sp. NPDC058291. The sequence continues at coordinate 39,457 of NZ_JBHVYK010000004.1, read as the reverse complement.
AGCACGGACCGGTCGCGCGCTCCACCATCGCCCGGCTGACGGGGCTGTCCCCGGCCTCCGTCACCGACCACTGCGCCCGGCTGACCCGGCTCGGGCTGATCCGGGAGGCGGCCGCCCCCCGGCGCAGCAACGGGGTGGGCCGCCCGCACGTCCCCGTGGACCTCGACGACTCGCGGTTCGTGGTGGGCGGCGTGCACGTGGCGGTGCCGTACACGACCGTCTCGCTGCTGGATCTGCGCGGACGGGTGGTGGCGCGGCGGGAGTTGAGGCATCGCGGTCGCGAACCGTCCGAGGTGCTGGCGCGGGCCGCCGACGGGCTGGACGCGCTGCTGGGCGAGGCCCCCGGCTGCCGCCCCCTGGCGGTGGGCGTCGCCGTGGGCGGCTGGGTGGACCGGGACTCGGGCACCGTCGTCGAGCATCCGATGTTGGAGTGGCGGGACGTGCCGGTGCGCGATGCGGTGGGCGCGCGCACCGGGCTGGCGGTCCATGTGGACGGGCACGCGCGGGCGTTGGTCAACGCGGAGCGGTTGTTCGGGCGGGCCCGCGGCAGCCGCAGTGTGCTGCATCTGTTCGTCGGGAACGTGGTCGACGCGGCGTTCGCCACCCATGACGAGGTGCATCACGGGCCGCGGTCCCAGGCGGGCTCGATCGCGCATCTGCCGTTGGCCGGCGGCACGCAGCCCTGCGACTGCGGCCGGGTCGGCTGCCTGCAGGTGGAGTTGAGCGAGCGCACGCTGTGCCGGCGGGCCCGGGAGGCGGGGGTGATCGACGGGGTGAACCCGATGCATGTGGTGGCCGCCGCGCAGGCCGGGAACGCGGTGGCGGCACGGCTGTTGCGGGAGCGGGCGCGGATGGTGGGACGGGCGGCCGGCCTGCTGCTGGACGTGCTCAATCCGGAGCGTGTCGTCGTGACGGAGGTGGGGGTGCTGTTCCGGGAGGACTGCCTCGCCGCGCTGCGCGAGGAGGTGGGAGCCGAGCGCGCCGCCGCCGTCTCGCCGAGCAGTTTCCCCGACTCGGTGCTGGCCGTGGCGGGCGGTGCGGTGGCGCTGGACATGCTCTACCGGGATCCGCTGGCCTCGTCCCCGGGCGTCCCACCTCAGCCGAGTTAATTCAGAAACTCCGAATGTTGACAGGCCACACACCCGAACAGGAACATCTTTCCCATGAGCTGTCGCACCTTCTGTTGCTGACGCCCCGGCGCGCCGGGAGCGCGCCCTTCTCTTCGTCTTCGCCCGGGTGAATTCTCTCGTCCGGTGAATTTCCCCGGCCGGGCTTGCCGCACATCCTGTAGCGCCCTTTCGCGCGCACACGTGCCCTGCACCGTCCTGCCCTTCCTGTCATCGCGTCCGACGCTGCCGCTGCCAGGCTTTCTCCGTTTCTCTGGGGGTCCTCCCATGCCCGTTTCCCGTACGTCCGGTGTCGACCGGCGCCTCTTCCTCACCTCCCTGCTCGGTGCCGCCGCCGGGGTCGCCGGGCTCAGCGGTTGCGCGGAGAGCGGCGCCGCCACCAGCGGCAAGGGCGCTTCGACGGCCCCGCTCGCCGACAAGGTGCCCGCCGGCACGAGCTTGAAGATCGCCTCCTTCCAGGGTCAGCAGGAGTTGCAGATCAAGCTGGCGAAACTGCCCGAGCTGCCCTTCGAGGTGTCGGACTGGCTGAACATCGGGGCCGGTCCCGATGTCATCAACGCGTTCCGCGCAAAGTCCCTGGACCTGGCCAACAACGCGGGCATTCCACCGATCCAGGCGCATTACCAGGGCTTCGACGCGAAGATCGTCGCGATCGACATCACGCGCAAGCCCAACTACGTCTTCGCCACCAAGCCGGGCAGCGACATCCGGAGCGTCGACGACTTCCGCGGGAAGAGGCTGGCCTTCTCCCAGGGCCAGGCACAGGGAGTCGTCCTGCTGCGGGCGCTGAAGAAGGCCGGCCTGAAGTACGACGACGTGAAGCTCGTCCCGCTGACCAGCAACCAGTTCCTCACCGCCCTGCAGTCGGGCCAGGTGGACATCGCGCCGCTCGCGAACAACCAGTCGCCCGCCTACCTCAAGCAGTACGAGTCCAAGGGCGCCCACGTCATCACCACCGACGTCGTCGACCTGCTCAGCCTGCTGTGGGCGCCGGTGTCCGTGCTGAACGACGAGGCGAAGGCGGCCGCCGTCGCCGCGTTCATCCCGCAGTGGGCGCAGGGCCTGGTGTGGAGCTACGAGCACCCGGACGTCTGGAACGAGGAGTTCTACGTCAAGACGCAGAACCTGACCCTCGACCAGGCCAAGTCGATCACCGCACTCGCCAACAAGCCGCTGTTCCCGCCGAGTTGGGACGAGGCCATCAAGTGGGAGCAGGAGACCGCGGACCTTCTCGCGGAGGGCGGCTTCGTGAAGAAGTTCGACGTCGCCTCGCTGTTCGACCACCGCTTCGAGGGCATCGCCGCCAAGTCCGTGGCAGCCGAGTACCGGAGTTGACCGCCATGACCACCAGCGCGAGCACCACCAGGGGCACCGGCCCGGCAGCAGACACCGCCACCGACACCGACACCGGCACGGGCACCGGCACGGGCACCGGCACGGGCACCGGCCCGGGGACGAGCCCGGACCGCAGCGCGGACACCGGGACGGACACGGCCGTGATCACGGCTCCCGCCGTCGCCGCGGGAGCCGGCGACGGGGCCCGGGTCCGGCGCCGCCGACGGCGCGGACTGGCGCCGGGCAAGCCGTGGCCGGCCTCCCGGCTCGCCGGACCGCTGCTCCTGATCGTCCTGTGGGCCGCCGCCTCGGCCGCCGGCCGGCTGGACACCGGGGCGATCCCCGCGCCGTGGACGGTGCTGCGGACCGGCGTCCACCTGTGGACGGACGGGACGCTGACCACCGACGTCCTCACCTCGCTCGAACGCGCCGGATACGGCTTCGCGATCGGTCTCGCCGCCGGCGTGACGCTCGCCCTGGCCTCGGGCCTGACCAGGACCGGCGAGGCGTTGATCGACGGGACGGTGCAGCTCAACCGGGCGATCCCGACCCTGGGTCTGATCCCGCTGTTCATCCTCTGGCTGGGCATCGGCGAGACTTTCAAGATCGCGATCATCGCCATCGTCGTCTACATCCCGATCTACCTGAACACGCACGCCGCGCTGTCCGGCATCGACCATCGCTTCGTCGAGCTCGCCGAGGTGCAGGGCCTGTCGAAGGTCCAGTTCATCCGGCAGATCGTGATTCCCGGAGCGCTGCCCGGATTCTTCGTGGGACTCCGGCTCGGCGTCACCGGGTCGTGGCTCGGCCTGGTCGTGCTGGAGCAGATCAACGCCACCAGCGGGCTCGGCTACCTGATGTTCCAGGCCCAGAACTACGGCCAGTCGGACGTCATCCTGGTCGGCCTCCTCATCTACGGCGTCTTCGGTCTGATCTCCGACAGCGCGGTCCGTCTCATCGAACGGAGGGTGCTGTCATGGCGCCGCACACTGAGCAACTGACCCGGTCCGCCGTCCGGCTGCGCGGCCTGACCCGGTCCTTCGACGGACGCACGGTCCTCGACGGCGTCGACCTGGACATCCCCGCCGGACAGTTCGTCGCCCTGCTCGGGCACAGCGGGTCCGGCAAGAGCACCCTGCTGCGGGCGGTCGCGGGTCTGGACCACGAGGTCACCGGGAGCGGGGAGCTGACGGCTCCGGAGCGGGTGTCCGTGGTCTTCCAGGACTCCCGGCTGCTGCCCTGGCGACGGGTGCTGGACAACGTCCTGCTGGGCCTCGACGGCAAGGAAGCCGACCGCAAGGGGCGCGAGGCGCTCGCCGAGGTCGGGTTGCGGGGCCGCGAGCGGGCCTGGCCCAACGAGCTGTCCGGCGGTGAGGCGCAGCGCGCCGCCCTGGCCCGCTCGCTGGTCCGCGAGCCCGAACTGCTGCTGGCCGACGAACCGTTCGGGGCGCTGGACGCCCTCACCCGGATCAAGATGCACGGCCTGCTGCGGGTGTTGTGGGAGGCCCACAAGCCCTCCGTACTGCTCGTCACGCACGACGTGGACGAGGCCATCGTGCTCGCCGACCGGGTGCTCGTCCTCGATCACGGGCGCATCGGCGTCGACCTGACCATCGAGCGGCCGCACCCGCGCTCGTACCGGGATCCGCTGCTCGGCGAGTACCGCGAGCGGCTGCTGGCGGCGCTGGGCGTGACATCGGACGTCGGCGGCTGACCGCCGTCGGCCCTGACCCGGCGCCGTCCTCGACCCGCTCCTGCCCCTGCCCCGACCCCGGCCGACCGCCGTCGGCCCTGACCGGCCGCCGTCCCCCACCGCGCCCGCCGTTCGGTTCGCCGCGTGCGGGGGGCCGCGGCCCCCGGACCCTCGCTGCGGACGACCTCCGCTCCGGACCCGAAGGCGCCGCCTCCTCGAACGCCGGACGGGCCTTCGTGCGCACCCTTCCCCTGACTGCCAGAAGGACACCCCATGCCCCGCCAGCTTCATCTCAACGCCTTCCTCATGAACACCGGCCACCACGAGGCCTCGTGGCGGTTGCCCGAGAGCGATCCGTACGCCCATGTGGAGTTGGACCACTACGTCCGGCTGGCCCGGACCGCGGAGCGCGGCACCTTCGACTCGCTGTTCCTCGCCGACGGCCCGCAACTGTGGGGCGACATCGCCCAGCGGCCGGCCGGCGCGCTGGAACCGCTCACGCTGCTCACCGCGCTGGCGACGGCCACCGAGCGGATCGGTCTCATCGCCACCGCGTCCACGTCCTACAACTCCCCCTACAACCTGGCCCGCAAGTTCGCCTCGCTGGACATCATCAGCGGCGGCCGGGCGGGCTGGAACATCGTCACCACGGCGGGCGCGGAGGCCGCGCGCAACTTCGGCCTCGACGCCGAGCCCGCGCACGCCGAGCGGTACGCCCGTGCCGCCGAGTTCCTCGACGTGGCCCTCAAGCTCTGGGACAGCTGGGAGGACGACGCCATCGTCGCCGACAAGGCGGCCGGCGTCTGGGGCGACGACGACAAGATCCATCCGGCCCGGCACCGGGGGGCGTACTTCAGCGTCGAGGGCGCCCTCAACGTCCCGCGCTCGCCGCAGGGTTACCCGCTGCTGGTGCAGGCGGGGTCGAGCGAGGACGGCAAGGCGTTCGCGGCCCGGTACGCGGAGGCGGTGTTCACCGCGCAGCAGACGCTCGCCGACGCGCAGGCGTTCTACGCGGACCTGAAGGCGCGCACCGCGGCGGCCGGCCGCGACCCCGATCACCTCAAGGTGCTGCCCGGCATCGTGCCGGTGATCGGCTCGACGGAGGCGGAGGCGCGGGCCGAGGAGCGCGTCCTGGAGGACCACATCGTCCACACGCACGGGGTGCGGCGCCTGGAGCAGCTGCTCCAACGGGAGCCGGGCACCCTGGAGCTGGACGCCGAGCTGCCCGCCGACCTGCCGCCCGAGGACGCCATCGAGGGCGCCAAGAGCCGCTACACCCTCATCGTGGAGCTGGCCCGGCGGGAACGCCTCACGGTGCGGCAGCTGATCGGACGGCTCGGCGGCGGGCGCGGGCACCTCACCTTCGCCGGCACGCCCGAGCAGGTCGCCGACGCGATCGAAAGCTGGTTCACCCAGGGCGCCGCCGACGGCTTCAACATCATGCCCGCGGTCCTGCCGTCCGGTCTCGACGCCTTCGTCGACCACGTCGTTCCGCTGCTGCGCGCCCGCCGCCTGCTGCCCGCCGAGTACGGGCCGCGCACGACCCTGCGCGAGAGGTACGGACTTCCGCGCCCCGCCAACCAGTACGTCAGCCCCGCACTCGCCGCCGTCTGAAAGGACCCCAGCATGTCCCTCCACATCCGCAAGGTCACCGCGCACATCGGCGCCCAGGTCAGCGGTGTCGACATCTCCCGGCCCCTCGACGAGGAGACCTCCGCCGCCCTGCGCGAGGCGCTCAACGTCCACAAGGCCCTGGTCTTCGACGACGTGCGCCTCGACGACGAGAGCCAGCAGGCCTTCGTCCGCCACTTCGGCGACATCACCACCGCCCATCCGACCGTGGCGGCCGTCGACGGGGCTCCGAACGTGCTGCCCGTCGACAGCGAGCAGGGCAGCGCCAACCACTGGCACACCGACGTGACGTTCGTCCTCAACCCGCCGCAGGCCAGCACCCTGCGCAGCATCACGATCCCGCCGTACGGCGGCGAGACGCTGATCGCCGACTCGGCAGCGGCCTACCGTCAACTGCCCGAGCCCCTGCGGTCGCTGGCCGACACCCTGTGGGCCGAGCACACCAACGACTACGACTACGCGGTGCCCACCGAGGAGATCGACGAGCAGCAGGCCGCCCAGCGCGCCCGGTTCACGTCCGTCAAGTACCGCACCGTGCACCCCGTCGTCCGCGTCCATCCGCTGACCGGGGAACGCGGCCTGTTCATCGGCGGGTTCGCGCAGCGGATCGTGGGCCTGTCGGTGGGCGAGTCCCGCAAGATCCTCGATCTGCTGCAGTCGTACGTGACCCGGCCGGAGAACATCCTGCGCCACCGCTGGTCGGAGAACCAGCTGGTGCTGTTCGACAACCGCATCACCCAGCACTACGCCGTCGACAACTACGACAAGCTGCCGCGTCGGCTGCACCGGGTGACCGCCGCCGGCGACATCCCGGTCGGCATCGAGGGCAAGGAGAGCTACTCGATCGAGGGGGACGCGGCGCACTACACCTCCGTGGCGGCGTAACCACGCTGCGCGTCCGGTCCGTCCGGATGGTGGGCAGCCCCTCCGTGCGCGCGGAGGGGCTGCCCACACTATGGGCGTTTTCGGCCATCTCACGCATTGGACGAGCCGCGCCCATGCCCAGCACCACCGTCAGGACTCCGCAGGAGTCGGACGCCGCCCTCTCCCACGGTCTCAAGCAGCGCCATCTGTCGATGATCGCCCTCGGCGGCGTCATCGGCGCGGGTCTCTTCGTCGGTTCGGGGGCGGGCATCGCCGCCGCCGGACCGTCCATCGTCCTTGCCTATGCGCTCTCCGGTCTTCTCGTGATGCTCGTGATGCGGATGCTGGGCGAGATGTCCGCCGCGCATCCCTCGTCGGGCTCGTTCTCGGCGCACGCCGAGCGGGCGTTCGGGCCCTGGGCGGGCTTCACCGTGGGCTGGGCCTTCTGGGTGCTGCTGTGCACGGCCGTCGGCCTGGAGGGCATCGGCGCCGCGAAGATCGTCACGGGCTGGCTGCCGGGCACGCCGGAGTGGGCCTGGACGGCGCTGTTCATGCTCGTGTTCTGCGGGACCAATCTGGCCGCCGTGAAGAACTTCGGCGAGTTCGAGTTCTGGTTCGCCGCCCTGAAGGTCGGCGCGATCACCCTCTTCCTGACGCTGGGCGTGCTCGCCGTCGCGGGGGTGCTGCCGGGCACGCGCTCGCCGGGGGCGTCGAACCTGGGCGAGGTGTTCCCGCACGGCGGGGAGGGCCTGGTCGTCGGGCTGCTCGCCTCGGTCTTCGCGTACGGCGGTCTGGAGACGGTCACGATCGCCGCCGCCGAGTCGGAGGACCCGGTCAGGGGTGTGGCGAGCGCGGTCCGCACGGCGATGTGGCGCATCGCGGTGTTCTACGTGGGATCGATGGCGGTCATCGTGACCCTCGTGCCCTGGGACTCCGCGGCGGTCGTCGAGAAGGGCCCCTACGTGGCCGCGCTCGGCCGTCTCGGCATCCCCGCCGCCGCCCAGATCATGAACGCGGTCGTGCTGGCCGCGCTGCTCAGCGCGATGAACGCGAACGTCTACGGCGCGTCGCGGATCGCGCACTCGCTGGTGGCGCGGGGGCAGGGGCCGAAGGCGCTGGGCCGGGTGTCGGGCGGCGCGCCGCGGGTCGCGGTCCTCGCCTCGTGCGTCTTCGGCTTCGGCTGCGTGGCGCTGAGCCACTGGCGGCCGGACGACGTCTTCCCCTGGCTGCTGAACATGATCGGCGCGGTGATCCTGGTGGTGTGGATCTTCATCGCGCTCTCGCAGCTGCGGCTGCGCGGCCGGCTGGAGCGCGAGGCGCCGGAGCGGCTGATCGTGCGGATGTGGGCGTTCCCGGTGCTGACGTGGGGGGCGCTGGCGGGCATGGCCGCGATCCTGGTCCTGATGGCGCGGGAGCCGGGGACGCGCGTGCAGCTGTACGGTTCGGGCGCGATGACGGCGTTCCTGGCCGTCGTCGGCCTCGTCCGGCAGCGGCGGCGCGCCGCCGGCTGACCTGTTTTCGCCCGGCTCTCGCGGGAAGACCCGCGGGGCTACTTGTCGTGGGCACGCACTTGCAAGTAACTTGCAATAAGCCGCACGCCTTCCGGGTGCGGGAAGCGTCCCGCCTCGTGATCGTCTTCTCACCTTCACGCCGGCGGGCGGAAAGAAGGAAGCCCCCGTGAGGACGTGACTCACGGGGGCTCTCCCGGCGGCGGGCCGTCAACGGCGGCCGCGGCGGACCGGGGCGGTCACAGGTTGCTGAAGTCCGGGCCCTTCGTGCGGCTGCGCTTGATCTCGTAGAAGCCGGGGACCGAGGCGACGGCGACGGTGCCGTCCCACAGGCGGGCGGCCTCCTCGCCCTTGGGGGCCGGGGTGACGACCGGGCCGAAGAACGCGATCTGCTCGCCGTCCGGGCCGGGCACGGCGATGACGGGCGTGCCGACGTCCTGGCCGACCTTCTCGATGCCCTCCTTGTGCGAGGCGCGCAGCTCCGCGTCGAACTCGAAGTCCTCCTGGTCGGCGTAGTCGATCAGGTCGGCGGGCAGCCCGGCGTCGGCGAGCGCGCCGGCGATGGCCTCCAGGGTGGGGCCCTCGCCGTTGTTGTGGATGCGGGTGCCGAGGGCGGTGTAGAGCGGGCCGAGGACGTCCGCGCCGTGCTTCTGCCCGGCGGCGGCCACCACGCGGACCGGCCTCCACGCCTTGTTCTCCAGGAAGTCCCGGTACTCCTCGGGCAGCTCCGCGAGCCGGTCCTCGTTGAGGACGGCGAGGCTCATCAGATGCCAGCGGACCTCGATGTCACGGACCTTCTCCACTTCCAGCACCCAGCGCGACGTCATCCAGGCCCAGGGGCACGACGGGTCGAACCAGAAGTCGACGGGGGTCTTCTCCGGCATGTCTCTCCTCAGAGGTCCTCAGCAGATAAGCCTTTCCCCCGCAACACCGCGGGCCGTCCCGCGCATTCCCTGCTGTCACGTGTCAGGGGCGCATGGCAGGATCGCTCCTGTCCGCAGCACCGATGCGCAACGCAGTGAGGGAGTACCGCCCGTGCCCGGTGAGAACCTGTCCCGCGACGAGGCCCGGGAGCGGGCCGCCCTGCTGTCCGTCGACGGGTACGACGTGTCCCTGGACGTCCGCTCGGCGACGGGCGACCGGGCGGCGGAGGCGGAGCCGCGCACCTTCCGGTCGGTCACCACCGTCCGCTTCCGCTGCAACGAGCCCGGCGCGTCCAGCTTCGCCGACCTCATCGCGCCGAGCGTGACGTCGGTGTCGCTCAACGGCCGCGACCTCGACCCCGGCGAGGTCTTCGACGGCTCCCGGATCCTGCTGGAGGACCTGGCCGCGGAGAACGAGCTGATCGTCGACGCCCGCTGCGCCTACTCCCGCAGCGGAGAGGGCCTGCACCGCTTCGTCGACCCGGAGGACGGCGAGGTCTACCTCTACACGCAGTACGAGCCGGCCGACGCGCGCCGGGTCTTCGCGAACTTCGAGCAGCCCGACCTCAAGGCCACCTTCCGCTTCGAGGTGCGCGCGCCAGAGGAGTGGACGGTGTGGAGCAACGGCGCGGGCGAGCGCGCGGACGGGGTGTGGCGGTTCGCGGAGACCAAGCCGATCTCGACCTACATCACCTGCGTCGTGGCCGGCCCCTACCACTACGTGACCGACGCCTACACGCGCGAGCTGGCCGACGGCACCACCCTGGAGATCCCGCTCGGCGCGATGTGCCGCAAGGGCCTGGCCCCCTACTTCGAGGCCGACGACGTCTTCCTGATCACCAAGCAGGGCCTGGACTTCTTCCACGACCACTTCGACTACCCGTACCCCTTCGGCAAGTACGACCAGGCGTTCGTGCCCGAGTACAACCTCGGCGCGATGGAGAACCCGGGCCTGGTGACCTTCCGCGAGGAGTACGTCTTCCGCGGGAAGGTGACGCGGGCCTCGTACGAGGCGCGGGCCAACGTCATCCTGCACGAGATGGCGCACATGTGGTTCGGCGACCTGGTCACCATGGTGTGGTGGGACGACCTGTGGCTGAAGGAGTCCTTCGCGGACTTCATGGGAACGTTCGCGAACGTCGGCGCGACCCGCTTCTCCGACGCCTGGATCACCTTCGCCAACCGCCGCAAGGCCTGGGCCTACCGGGCCGACCAGCTGCCCTCCACGCATCCGATCACCGCGAACATCCGCGACCTGCAGGACGCCAAGCTCAACTTCGACGGCATCACCTACGCCAAGGGCGCCAGCGTGCTGAAGCAGCTCGGGGCGTACGTCGGCCAGGACGCCTTCCTGGAGGGCGCCCGCCGCTACTTCAAGCGGCACGCGTACGGCAACACGCGCCTCGGCGACCTGCTGGCGGTGCTCGGGGAGACCAGCGGCCGGGACATGGCGAGCTGGTCGCGGTCCTGGCTGCAGACGGCGGGCGTGAACTCGCTGACCCCGCAGGTGCTGCTGGACCCGCAGGGCCGGATCGACGAGCTGGCGGTGCTCCAGGAGGCGGCCGAGACGCATCCCGAGCTGCGGCCGCACCGGGTGGCGATCGGCCTGTACCGCCGTGCGGGCGACCGCGTCGAGCGTTACGCGCGCGCCGAGGTGGACGTGGCCGGCCCGCGCACGGTGATCACGGAGCTGGCCGGGGCGCAGGCGCCCGACCTGGTGCTGGTCAACGACGACGACCTCACCTACTGCAAGATCCGTTTCGACGAGACCTCGCTGGTCACGCTGCGCGCGCACCTGGGCGACCTGACCGATCCGCTGGCCCGCGCCCTGTGCTGGTCGGCGCTGTGGAACCTGACCCGCGACGCCCTGCTGCCCGCGTCCGACTTCGTGGACCTGGTGACGCGGTTCGCGCACCGCGAGTCCGACATCGGCGTCCTGCAGATGCTGCACGCCTGGGCGGAGTCAGCGCTGGTGCACTACGTGCCGCAGGGCTGGCGGCCGGCGGGCGAGGCGGCGTTGGCCCGGATCGCCCTGCGCGACCTGCGGGCGGCCGAGCCGGGCAGCGGCCACCAGTTGGCCTGGGCGCGCTTCTTCGCCTCGGTCGCGTCGTCCGGTTCCGACCTGGAGCTGCTGCGGGGCCTGCTGGACGGCACCGCGAGGATCGACGGCCTGGAGGTGGACCAGGAGCTGCGCTGGGCGTTCCTGGAGCCGCTGGCGGCGCACGGCGCGGCGGACGAGTCGGTGCTGGCGGCGGAGCTGGCCCGCGACGACACCGCGTCCGGCAAGCGCCATCAGGTCCGCTGCCTGGCCGCCCGTCCGTCGGCGGCCGTCAAGGCGCAGGCGTGGGCCCAGCTGGTGGAGTCGGACACGCTGTCCAACGCGCTGACGGAGGCGACGATCGCGGGCTTCGCCCAGCCCTCGCAGCGGGAGCTGCTCGCCCCGTACGCGCAGAAGTACTTCGCTGCGATCGAGCGGATCTGGGCCGAGCGGTCCATCCAGAGCGCGATGAACGTCGTCAAGGGACTGTTCCCCGCGCTCCAGGACTCACCGCAGACGCTGGCGGCGACGGACGCCTGGCTGGCGGCGCACGCGTCCGCGGCCCCCGCGCTGCGGCGGCTGGTGCTGGAGGCGCGGGACGACCTGGCGCGCTCGCTGCGGGCACAGGCGTACGGCGCCGACTCCGCGACCGCCCCGACCGACTGACCTCTGGCCATGGATTCCGCGGACGGTCACCGTTACGGAATTCAGGCAATCGGACCCGTAACCCCTGGCTCCCCCGAGCGGGACCAGGGGTTTTCGGCGCCTACTCGGCATCCGAACACCCGTCCTTTAGGGCGAGCTTGTCCGGATTTGTCGACAGGCGTGTAACAGCGGTTAGGGGGCCCGCCGGACGCGGAATCCCCGTTGCATGAACCACAACACCCCGCTCCCCCAGGTTCCCCCGGCGTCCCCCCGCCCCGTCCGCGACCTGTCGGACGTCCAGCGCCGCGTCGCCACGGCGGCCCAACTGCGCGTCCGGGGCGTCGCGCCCGCCGAGGCGAACGAGCAGTGCCGGCCCGGCGGACCCTGGCAGCAGATCCTCCCGGGCGTGTACCTGCTCCACCCGGGCCCGCCGACCAGCGAGGAGCGGCTGCACGCGGTGCTCGCCTACGCGGGCCGCGACACCTCGGCGCCGAGCGGGGTGCCGACCCAGCCGGGCTGCGGGGAGCCGCACCGGCCGGTGTACAGGGAAGCGATGATCACGGGCCTGGCGGCGCTGAACCTGCACGGCCTGTCGTCCGCTCCCCCGCTGCTCTCGCTGGAGCACATCGACGTCCTGGTGCCGAGGCCGCGCCGGCTGCGCTCGACCGGCTGCGCGCACGTCCTGCGCACGTCCACGCCGCCGACGCCCGAGCAGGCGACGGGCGTTCCGGTGGCGCCGGTGCCGCGCGCGCTGGCCGACGCCGTCGCCCAGCTGACGGACGCGCAGGTGGTGCGGCGCCTGCTGTCGGAGGCCGTACGCGGCGGCCACTGCGAACCGAGCGCGGTCGTGCGGGAGTTGACCGAGGCAAAGCTGCTGACCCGGCCGCACGTGGTGGACGCCGTGGACTCGCTGCTCGCCGAGGGCCGCGCGGTCGCGGAGGAGCGCCTGTACACGATGGTCCGCGAGCACGGCCTGCCCGACCCGGTGTGGAACGTGGACCTGCGCCTGCCGGGCGGCCCCCACCTCGGCGGCCTGGACGCCTACTGGCCCGAACACGCGGTGGCGGTCGAGCTGGACACCCGGGCCCCGCGCCAGGAGGAGGACGCGCTGTGGTCCGAGTACGCCCGCAAGCGGGAGCACTTGGAGCGGCTGGGCATCACGGTCGTGTACATCACGCCCAAGAAGCTGCGGGACACGATGGAACAGCAGGCGGCCGTGGTCCGCACGGCGCTGATGGCCTCGGGCGACCGGGACCCGGCCGCGTATGTCGTGGTGCTGCCCCGGTAGCGAGGGACCGGGGCGGCGCCAGGAGGGGAGGGGAGGGGCCGTCGGGCAGACCCGGCGGCCCCTCCTCACACGCCCGCGGCGCGCAGGGGGCAGCCCGTCCCGACGCGATCGGCGAGTTCGGCGCGCAGGGCCGCGAGTTCGGCCATGCGGGCGTCGACGATCGGAGGGCGGCGCAGCCGGCGCCGTGGGCGCGGGCACCGGATCCGGGCGCGCTCCACGACGCCGTGACCTTCGCGGCCGCGGTCTCCCCGGCCGCCCCTCAGCGTTCGCCCGCCGGTGCCCGGCCGTCCACCGGACGCTCGCGCCACAGGCCGAGCGCGACGTCGACCAGGCGCACCCGGGTGAGTCCGGCGACCGCGTCCAGGTCGTGCCAGGCGGCGAGGTCGGTGGAGCCGTTCACCTCGTTGCGCAGCTCGCCGCCGACGACCCGGCCCTCGTAGACGACGCGGACCCCGTGGTGGTCGACCGGACCGCGCAGCCCCTCGCGGCCGAAGGCGTGACGGAAGGAGTCGATGCCGAGGAGACCGGTCACCTCGACGTGGTACCCGGTCTCCTCCTCCAGTTCGCGCACGACCGTGTCGAGCGGGTCCTCCCCGTGCTCCATGCCACCGCCGGGCAGCACCCACTCGTGCGTGCCGCCGGGGACCGGTGAGCGGGCGAGCAGAACACGGCCGTCACGGACGCAGACGGCGTAGGCCGCCACCCTCAACCTCTTGCGCATACGCGGACGTTAGCCGCTCGGCGCGTCACCGGCAGAGGATTTTCCGGACACCACAACCGGTCACTCACCCTTGAAGGGTTGGACCGAAGGAGAGCCCCATGTCCGACGTCCCGGCTTCCCGCGCCCCCGCGTCCCGCCCGCCGGACCCGCGCCCGCTCACCGGCGAGCCCCTCGCGCTCGACCTGCTCAACACGCGGTGGACGCGGGACGGCGCCGTGCGGGATCTGCTGCGGGAGGCGGACGGGCCGGCCTGGTGACTCGCGTCGAACGGGCTGGACGCGCGGTTCGCGGCCGGCGCCGCGACCCTGCGGCGCCTCCTCGAGGCCCGGGACGCGATCGCGGCCGCCGTGGACGGCACGGGGCCGGAGCACCTCGACTCCGTGCTCGAGCACGGGCGCATCCGGCCCACCCTCACCGCCGAAGGGCCCGGCGTGCGGGCCGAGTTCGCGGACGAGGCGTGGGGGCCGGCCTGGCTGGCCGCCCGTGACCACCTGGAACTGCTCACCGCCGCGCCCGACCGGATCCGCGGCTGCGCCCACGACGCCTGTGCGCTGCACTTCTTCGACACCTCGCGCAACGGCGCGCGCCGCTGGTGCTCGTTGGCGACCTGCGGCAACCGCGCCAAAACCTCCCGGCACCAAGCCCGTTCGAAAGAGGCCTGACACCGCCCCGGCCCGGCCCCTGTCCGGCCGCCACCCGGCCGCCGCCCGGCCGCCGCCCGGCCGCCGTCAGCGCACGGACAGGAGGCGCACAGTCGGTGCACAGAGGGCTCGTAGAGGGTTTTCCCCATACATCCATATCGATTCGGTCAACTCTCCCCAAACAACAGCCCCTTAGGTAAAGCTTTGCGGTCATCCGGGATCGCGTTCCGGACGGCCGTGATCAGGCAGGAACGGCCTCGATCACGCGTCGCTCGTTCCTTTACCTACAAGGGATGCCGATGACCCTCACCCCCCAGCGTGAACCGATATCGGGCACCAGACGCGTGGCCCGCATAGCCGTGGCCGCGGGCCTGGTGGCCGCGCTGTCCGCGGCCGGGCCGATACCCCTGGCCTTCTCCGCCGACGCCGCCGGGCAGACCCCGGCGACCGCCGACCCGGGCGCCAAGTCCGGCCCCCGCAAGCTCGGCTCCGACGACGCCGCCCTCCTCGCCGAGGCCAAGGCCGCCGGAGACAAGAACGTCACGCTGATGGTCGCCACCGCCCCCGGCCGGACCGAGCAGGTCGCCGAGGAGCTGGACGCGGTCAAGGGCGGCTCGGTGGGCCTGTCCTACGACAAGCTCGGCTACGTCCGCGCCACCGTTCCGACGGCCAAGGCCGACGCGGCCATCGCCGCCGCCGCCCAGCTGTCCTCGGTGCAGGCCATCGACCTGCGGCAGGACATCGTCCTCGACGACCCGGCGCCGAGCGCGGACGCCGCCAAGGACGCCGGGTCCGCCCGGAAGGCGAAGACCTACCCCGCGCCGAACCGGAACACCCCCGCCGAGAACCCGTACAACCCGTCCTTCGAGACGGGCGCCGTCGACTTCGTGAAGAAGAACCCGAAGGCGGACGGCCGCGGCGTCACCATCGGCATCCTCGACTCCGGCGTGGACCTGTCGCACCCCGCGCTGCAGAAGACCACCACCGGCGAGCGCAAGATCGTCGACTGGGTGACGGCCACCGACCCGATCCTCGACAACGACGCCTCCTGGCGCCCGATGACGACCTCCGTGTCCGGGCCCGCCTTCACCTTCGGCGGCCGCACCTGGACGGCGAAGCCCGGTTCGTACCAGGTCAACCTCTTCCGGGAGTCCGCCACCGCGGGCGGTGACGCCAAGGGCGACGTGAACCGCGACGGCGACACCACCGACGCGTGGGGCGTCCTGTACGACGCGGCGGCCGGCACGGTGACCGTCGACGTGAACAACAACGGCGACTTCACCGACGACACCGCGATGAAGCCGTACAAGGACGGCTACCAGGTCGGCTACTTCGGCACCGACGACCCGTCGACCGACGTCGCCGAGCGCCAGCCGTTCGTCGTGCAGATCCGCAAGGACGTGCCGATGGACCCGTTCGGCGGCGACTGGGTCGGCAAGAAGGCCGACTTCGCCAACATCGGACTCATCGCCAGCGAGCACGGCACCCACGTCGCCGGCATCACCGCCGCGAACGGCCTGTTCGGCGGTCGGATGAACGGCGCCGCCCCCGGCGCGAAGATCGTCTCCTCCCGAGCCTGCGTCTTCGGCCCGGGCTGCACCAACGTCGCCCTCACCGAGGGCATGATCGACCTGGTCGTCAACCGCGGCGTCGACATCGTCAACATGTCGATCGGCGGCCTGCCGGGGCTCAACGACGGCAACAACGCGCGCGCCGCGCTGTACACGCGCCTCATCGACACCTACGGCGTCCAGCTCGTGATCTCCGCGGGCAACGAGGGCCCCGGCGCGAACACCATCGGCGACCCCGGTCTGGCCGACAAGGTGATCTCGGTCGGCGCGGCCATCTCCAAGGAGACCTGGGCCTCCAACTACGGCTCCCAGGTGGAGAAGAAGTACGCGCTGCTGCCCTTCTCCTCGCGCGGCCCGCGTGAGGACGGCGGCTTCGCCCCGACCCTGGTCGCCCCCGGCGCCGCGATCAACACCACCCAGACCTGGCTGCCGGGCGCCCCGGTCGCCGAGTCGGGCTACGCCCTGCCGGCCGGCTACTCCATGCTCCAGGGCACCTCGATGGCCTCCCCGCAGGCCGCGGGCGCCTCGGCGCTGCTGATCTCGGCCGCCAAGCAGGCCAAGGTCGCGCTCACCCCGGCGATCCTGCGCACGGCGCTCACCTCGACCGCGGACCACATCAAGGGTCTGCAGGCCTACGAGGAGGGCGCGGGCGCGATCGACATCGTGGACGCGTGGAAGTCGATCAGGAAGGGCGCCACCGCCCACGACTACACCGTCAAGGCCCCGGTCGACACCGCGCTCGACCAGGCCCTGAAGACCCCGGGCTTCGGCACCGGGATCTACGACCGCGAGAGCGGCCTGAAGGCCGGGCAGAAGAAGACGTACGACGTCACGATCACCCGCACCTCCGGCGCCGACAAGGCGATCCGCCACGAGCTGCACCTCGCGAACGACGCGGCCGGCGCCTTCCGGATCCTCGGCAAGGGCGACGTGACGCTCCCGCTGAACAAGCCGGTGACGGTCCGGATCCAGGCCAGGCCGAAGGCCGCGGGCATCGCCAGCGCCATCCTGGAGGTCGACGACCCGAAGACCGAGGGCGTCGACAAGCAGATCCTCGACACGGTCGTCGTGTCCAAGCCGGTGAGCCACACCTTCTCCGTGTCGAACACCGTGCAGCGCAACAGCTTCCAGTCCTACTTCCTGACCGTGCCCGAGGGCGCCAAGGCGTTCGAGGTCGCGATCGGCGGGCTGAAGGACAAGAGCCAGACCCGGTTCATCTCGGTCCACCCGTACGGCGTCGCGGTCGAGGACAGCTCCACGATCTACTGCTACAGCAACTACCCGAACACCAACGGCTGCCGCCCCGACGCCCGTTCGTACCAGAACCCGCAGGCCGGGGTCTGGGAGATCGAGGTCGAGTCGCGCCGCACCTCGCCGCTGCTCGACAACCCGTACAAGCTGGAGGCCACCGTCTACGGCGCGGCCTTCGCCCCGGAGAACGTGACCGTGCCCGAGGCGAAGGTCGGCGTCCCGGCCACCGCCTCCTGGACGGTGACGAACAAGTTCGCCGCCATCGACGGCAAGCTGGCCGGCGGCCCGCTCGGCTCGTCCAAGAAGGACCGTCCGACCATCGCGAACGGCACGACCCAGACCACCACGGTCGAGGTCCCGGCCGGCGCGAAGTCGCTCGACGTCTCCATCGGCAACGTCTCCGACGCCTCCGCCGACCTGGACCTGACGGTCTACGACGCGGCCGGCAAGCAGGTCGCCCAGCAGGCCGACGGCGACTCGGAGGAGGCGGTCTCCATCCCGTCGCCCGCCGCCGGCACGTACACCATCGAGGTCGCGGGCTACTCGGTCCCGGCCGGCACGACGGCGTACGACTACGTCGACGCGTTCCTGTCGTCCGCGCTCGGCACCGTCACCGTCGACGCGTCGACCCCGGTGAAGCTGGGCACGGGCGCCTCGGCGTCGGTCTCCGCGACCGTCACCGCCGCGGCCACCGCGCCGGCGGGCCGCGTCCTGTTCGGCCAGGTGCAACTGGTGAACGCGCGGGGCACCGTCGCGGGCGCCGGCAACGTGACCATCGAGAAGGTCACCCCGTAACACCTCGGGCACGAAGGAGGGCGGGCGCCCGAACGGGCGCCCGCCCTTCGCCGTCAGCGCACTGCCCCCTCGCCGTCAGCGCATGGCCCCTCGCGGTCGACGCACTGCCCCTCCGCGGTCGCGCCCGCCCCTCGCCGTCGGCGCACTGGCCCTTCGCCGTCAGCGCACTGGCCCTTCGCCGTCAGCGCATGGCCCTCGCCATCAGCGCATGGCCCTCGCCGTCGGCGCACTGGCCCTCCGCGGTCGCGCCCGCCCCTCGCCGTCAGCGCACCGACCCCTCGCCATCAGCGCATGGCCCTCGCCGTCGGCGCACCGACCGCTCGCCATCAGCGCACCGACCCCTCGCCGTCAGCGCATGGCCCCTCGCGGTCGACGCACTGCCCCTCCGCGGTC
>NZ_JBHVYK010000004.1:0-20933 GCF_042880855.1 Streptomyces sp. NPDC058291 | reverse complement strand
CGCGCCCGCCCCTCGCCGTCGGCGCACCGACCCCTCGCCATCAGCGGGCCCGCCCCTCGCCGTCGCGCCCGCCCCTCGCCGTCGGCGCGCCGCCACGGCCCGCACGCGGCTACCCGCAGTCGGCGGCGCCCGCCCCGGACAGGCCCCGGGCGAGCGCCTCCCGCTCCGGCGCGATGGCGGGTTCGCCGACCACCCAGACGTCGGGGACGCCCGTCCCCATCGCCAGGGCGACCAGCACGTGGTCGCCCGCGTCCAGCGGCGCGCCCACGTCCCGCTCCCGCTCGAAACCGACCTCGGGCGCGCTCCTCGCGGGCCGGTAGGCGCGGGTGACGCGCAGGCTGACGCGCACGCGGGTCGTGCCGGGCAGCCGGCGGACCTCCGTCACGTCGCCCTCCACGACCAGCCGGGTGCAGGCCAGGTACCCCGGATCGGTGAGGAGAGCGCCGGCGTCCTCGGCCGCCTTGCCCCCGGCCTCGCCCCGTCCCGCGTCGCTCGCGGCGCTCGCGGCGCTCTGGTCGTCGGCGTCGTCGGACCGCCCGGGCCCGGCCTGGACGACCGCCCAGCCGGCCCCGAAGACCAGCGCGCCCGCCGCGGCCACCCCCACGGCCCGCAGCGCCAGGGGCCGCAGCCGGCGCGCGGAGCGCACCCCCCGCCTCTCCGGCACGGGCGCGGGCCGTGCCGCGCTCTGCCGCGCCGGCTCGGTCAAAGCCTCGGCGAGCACGCCGAGCTGCTCGCGCAGCAGCGCCACGTCCGCCGTCGCCGACCGGTGCTCCGCCATGAAGACGGCGTCCGCCCGGGCCCCGTCCGGCAGCGGCTCGTCGGCGATCGCCGCCATCAGCGCGTCGAGCCCGCCGCGGCCGTCGTGTTCCGCGCTCACGTCACACCACCTCGTCCTCGTGCAGGCGGGCGCGCAGGGCCCGGACCGCCGTGTGCAGACGGCTCTTGACCGTGCCCTCCGGGACGCCCAGCTCCCGGGCGATGGAGCGCACCGGCAGATCGGCGTAGAAGCGCAGGACGACGACCTGGCGCTGGGCGTCGGGCAGGTCGTCCAGGCCCTGGGCGACGGCCAGGGAGAGCACGCTGGTGTCCTCGCCGGAGGGGTGCTCGTGCTGGCGCAGCGAGGCCAGCCGCTCCCCCAGCCGCTCCTGCCGGCGCCTGGCCCGGTGCCAGTCCATGGCGAGGTTGGAGGCCACGACCGCCGCCCACGCCGAGACGTCGCGCGGCGCCTCGTCCCCTCTCGCCGTGCGCTCCAGCAGCCGCAGGCGGACCTGCTGTACCCCGTCCGGCAGGTCCGCCTGCGGCACCCCGCCCAGCGCGAGCACCGCCCGCACCCGGCGTTCCTGAGCCGCGTCCAGCGGGTCGTCGCCGTGCCCGGCCCCGTCCCCGTGGCCGCGACGGGTGATCCTGCGCAGCACAGACACCCCTCCCTCGCCGCGTTTCCCCTAGGACGCCGCGGCGCGCGGAAACGTTCGCCTCAGGCGCGAGGGATTTCCGGGCACGGGCGCGGAGGCGTACGTCACATCGGCGGGCGCGGCAGCACAGCTTGCGGCCAGGGGCTGCGCCGAGGGGAATTCCTGCAGCTCAGCGGGGTCTGGAGGCGAGTTCCGCAACCGTCGGTCATGAGGGGGCGTCCCAGCCCTCGGGCATGGCGGGCAAAGAATTGGACAGGTAGGCCGGGGTCGGCCGCATGATGGAAAAGCCACGGCCAGGCAATGCGTACGCAACAAGACAAAGGGAGTCGCCGTGAGGGTCGGAATCGTCGGAGCCACCGGTCAGGTCGGCACGGTCATGCGCAGCATCCTCAAGGAACGGAACTTCCCGGTCACCGAGCTGCGCCTGTTCGCCTCGGCCCGCTCGGCGGGGTCGGTCCTGGACGGCGTGACGGTCGAGGACGCGGCGACGGCCGACTACACCGGCCTCGACATCGTGCTGTTCTCGGCGGGCGGCGCGACCTCGAAGGCGCTCGCCGAGAAGGTGGCCTCGCAGGGGGCCGTCGTGATCGACAACTCCTCGGCCTGGCGCAAGGACCCCGAGGTGCCCCTCGTGGTCTCGGAGGTGAACCCGCACGCGATCGTGGACCGCCCCAAGGGCATCATCGCCAACCCGAACTGCACGACAATGGCCGCGATGCCGGTCCTGAAGCCGCTGCACGAGGAGGCGGGCCTGGAGGCGCTGGTCGTCGCCACCTACCAGGCGGTGTCCGGCTCGGGCGTCGCGGGCGTGGCCGAGCTGCACGGGCAGGCGCAGAAGGTGGTGGCGGACGCGGACCGGCTCACCCACGACGGCGGGGCGGTCGACTTCCCGGAGCCGCAGGTCTACCAGCGCCCCATCGCCTTCAACGTGGTCCCGCTCGCGGGCTCGATCGTCGACGACGGCCTGCACGAGACCGACGAGGAGCAGAAGCTCCGCAACGAGTCCCGCAAGATCCTGGAGCTCCCCGGCCTGAAGGTCTCCGGCACCTGTGTGCGCGTCCCGGTCTTCTCCGGCCACTCCCTCCAGGTCAACGCCCGTTTCGCGCGGCCGCTGACGGTGGAGCGCGCGACCGAGCTGCTGGCCGGGGCCCCGGGCGTCGCCCTCTCCGACATCCCCACCCCGCTCCAGGCGGCCGGCCAGGACCCCTCGTACGTGGGCCGCATCCGCCAGGACGAGACCGTGGAGCACGGCCTCGCGCTGTTCGTCTCCAACGACAACCTGCGCAAGGGCGCCGCGCTGAACGCGGTGCAGATCGCGGAGCTGGTGGCGGCGGAGCTGAAGGGCTGACGCCCGGCGTCATCGAAGGGGCGGGCGTCCGTGCGGACGCCCGCCCCTTCGCCTTCCCCGCCCGCCCCTTCGCCGCCCCCGCCCGCCCCCTCCGCCGTCCCCGCGCGCCGGAGCCGGCGGTGGGCCGGGCCGTCAGGGCCGGCGCACCTCGTACAGGAAGCAGCCGTACTCGACGGCCCGTACGTGGACGAGTGCGACCTCCGGGTCCGCGAACGCCTCGGCGAAGGCCGCGTCGAACCCGTCCGGGTCCTCGACGAGCCGGCCGCCGAGAATGCGACCTGCGGTGGAGTAGCGGCGCACGACGCGGCGCGTGTTCGTGAACGGCAGGGCGTGCTCCACGGGGCGCGGGCACGCGCGCGCGTGGATGAAGACGGGGCCCTGCTCGTCGTACGGTCCCGGATCGGCGCCCGTCTCGGCCGCCCAGCGGCGCAGGGGGGCGTAGCTGACCAGGGCGATCGACTCGCCGGGCTCGCTGCGGCGCAGGCAGCAGCGGAGCGGGGCGCCGCCCTCGTCGTCGGTCCGGGCCACGGCCTGGCGGCCCGCGTCGTCGGTGGAGCGCAGCGCGTCGAGGACGTCCGGCGGGATCGGCCGTGCGGTGCGGACGCCCGGGCGGGCGGCGGCCGGATCCGTCGGTGCAGGAGCCGTCGGAGTCGTCTGCGTCGGAGTCGTCTGCGTCGGAGTCGTCTCTGTCGGAGTCGTCGTCGGAGCTGTCATGCGTCCCAGCCTCGCGCTCGCCGCCGCACCGCACCGGCGGAATCCGGACGTCGCGCTCGGGCCCCACCCGGCCGCGCCCGGCCGCGCGGCGCCGCTCCGGCACCCGGCCACGGCGCCGCCGGCGGGCGGTGGGGAACGTCGTCGCCCCGGGCGGCCCCCTCGTGGAAGGATGACGCAACCGACACATATCGAGGAGATGACCGCGTGCCTGGCACAAACCTGACTCGCGAAGAGGCGCAGCAGCGGGCGAAGCTGCTCACCGTTGACTCGTACGAGATCGATCTCGACCTCTCCGGGGCGCAGGAGGGCGGTACCTACCGGTCCGTGACCACGGTGCGCTTCGACGTCGCCGGGACGGGCGCGGAGTCCTTCATCGACCTGGTGGCCCCCACCGTCCACGAGGTGACGCTCAACGGGGACGCGCTGGACCCGGCCGAGGTGTTCGAGGACTCCCGGATCGCGCTGCCCGGGCTCCTGGAGGGCAACAACGTCCTGCGGGTGGTGGCGGACTGCGCCTACACCAACACCGGTGAGGGTCTGCACCGGTTCGTCGACCCGGTCGACGAACAGGCCTACCTGTACACGCAGTTCGAGGTGCCGGACGCCCGCCGCGTCTTCGCGTCGTTCGAGCAGCCGGACCTCAAGGCCACCTTCCGGTTCACCGTGAAGGCGCCGACCGGCTGGACCGTCGTCTCCAACTCGCCGACGCCGGAGCCCAAGGACGACGTCTGGGCCTTCGAGCCGACCCCGCGGATCTCCAGCTACATCACCGCGCTCGTCGTCGGGCCGTACCACAGCGTCCACAGCGTGTACGAGAAGGACGGGCAGTCGGTGCCGCTCGGCATCTACTGCCGGCCCTCCCTCGCCGAGCACCTCGACTCGGACGCGATCTTCGAGGTCACGCGACAGGGCTTCGACTGGTTCCAGGAGAAGTTCGACTACGCGTACCCCTTCAAGAAGTACGACCAGCTGTTCGTGCCGGAGTTCAACGCGGGCGCGATGGAGAACGCGGGCGCGGTCACCATTCGCGACCAGTACGTCTTCCGGTCCAAGGTGACCGACGCGGCGTACGAGGTGCGTGCGGAGACGATCCTGCACGAGCTGGCCCACATGTGGTTCGGCGACCTGGTCACCATGGAGTGGTGGAACGACCTGTGGCTGAACGAGTCGTTCGCCACGTACACCTCGATCGCCTGCCAGGCGTACGCGCCGGACTCGCGTTGGCCGCACTCGTGGACCACGTTCGCCAACTCCATGAAGACGTGGGCCTACCGGCAGGACCAGCTGCCCTCGACCCACCCGATCATGGCCGAGATCGGCGACCTGGACGACGTCCTCGTCAACTTCGACGGCATCACGTACGCCAAGGGCGCGTCCGTCCTGAAGCAGCTCGTGGCGTACGTCGGCATGCACGAGTTCTTCTCGGGCGTGCAGGCGTACTTCAAGCGGCACGCGTTCGGCAACACCCGGCTGTCGGACCTGCTGGGCGCGCTGGAGGAGACCTCCGGCCGTGACCTGGGCGCCTGGTCGCAGAAGTGGCTGCAGACCGCCGGCATCAACGTGCTGCGCCCCGAGATCGAGACGGACGCCGACGGCGTCATCACCTCCTTCGCCATCCGCCAGGAGGCCCCCGCGCTGCCGGCGGGCGCGAAGGGCGAGCCGACCCTGCGCCCGCACCGCATCGCGGTCGGCCTGTACGAGCTGAACGGCGACAGCGGCAAGCTGGTGCGCGAGGAGCGCGTGGAGCTGGACGTCGACGGCGAACTGACCGCCGTCCCGCAACTGGTCGGCAAGCGCCGTCCGGACGTCGTCCTGCTCAACGACGACGACCTGTCGTACGCCAAGGTCCGCCTGGACGAGCAGTCGCTCGCGTTCGTCACCGAGCACCTCGGCGACTTCGACGCGTCGCTGCCGCGCGCCCTGTGCTGGGCGTCGGCCTGGGACATGACCCGGGACGGCGAACTGCCCACCCGCGACTACCTGTCCCTGGTGCTGTCCGGCATCGGCAAGGAGTCGGACATCGGCGTGGTCCAGTCGCTGCACCGCCAGGTCAAGCTCGCCATCGACCTGTACGCCGACCCGGCCGCCCGCGAGACCCTGCTGACCCGCTGGACGGACGCCACGCTGGCCCACCTGCGCTCCGCCGAGGCGGGCAGCGACCACCAGCTCGCGTGGGCGCGGGCGTTCGCGGCGACGGCCCGCACGCCGGATCAGATCGATCTGCTGGAGTCGCTGCTGGACGGCGGGCAGACCATCGAGGGCCTGGCCGTCGACACCGAGCTGCGCTGGGCGTTCGTCCAGCGTCTGGTGGCCGTGGGCCAGTTCGACGAGTCCGACATCGCCGCCGAGTACGAGCGCGACCGGACGGCCGCGGGTGAGCGGCACGCGGCGACCGCACGGGCCGCGCGTCCGACGCCGGAGGCCAAGGCGGAGGCGTGGGCGTCGGTCGTCGAGTCCGACAAGCTGCCCAACGCCGTGCAGGAGGCGGTCATCGGCGGCTTCGTGCAGACCGACCAGCGTGAGCTGCTCGCGCCGTACACGGACAAGTACTTCGAGGTCGTCAAGGACATCTGGGACTCCCGTTCGCACGAGATCGCCCAGCAGATCGCGATCGGGCTCTACCCGGCGGTCCAGGTCTCCCAGGAGACCCTGGACAAGACGGACGCCTGGCTGGCCTCGGCCGAGCCGAACGCGGCCCTGCGCCGCCTCGTCTCCGAGTCCCGCTCGGGCGTGGAGCGCGCACTGAAGGCCCAGGCGGCCGACGCGCGCTAGAGCGCACGCAACGCCTCCGCACGACGACGAGGGCGCCCGGTTCACACCGGGCGCCCTTCGCGTGCCGGGGCGCCGGTGATCGCGCCGCCCGATTCACCGAGGGTCCGGCGCCCGCCCCGCGAGCCGTCCCGTTACGCGCCGGGCCCGGTCCGGCGCCCGCCCCGCGGGTCAGGAGCGGGTGGTCGGGCTGGGCTCGCGCGCGGCGGGGCCGGGCGTGGGCGAGGGCGTGGTCGGGACCGCCGCGTCCTCCCCGAGGCGTCCGGCCGACGACCGCACGCCCGCGAGCCGTCCCGTTACGCGCCGGGCCGCCGCGAGCCGTCCCGTTCCCAGCTGTCCGGCGACCGTCGCGCCGAACGCCAGCGCCATGCCCGTCAGCTGCACCGGCGTCAGCGCCTGGCCCAGGGCCGCCCAGCCGACGACGGCGGCCGTCAGCGGGGAGAGCGGGGCGAGGAAGGTGACCTGGGTCGCGCTGAGGCGGCCGATGCCGCGGAACCAGAGCCAGTACGAGACGGCCGTGTTGGCCAGCGCGAGGTAGAGGTAACCGCCGACCGCCCGGCCGTCGAGGGCGGGCGGGGCGCCTTCGAGGAGGAAGGCGAGCGGGGCGATCAGCAGACCGCCCGCGGTGAGCTGCCAGCCGGCGAGCGCGAGCGGGCCCACGCCGTCGGGACGGCCCCACTTCTTCGTCAGGACCGTGCCGGCCGACATCGAGGCGGTGGAGGCGACCGCCGCGAGCACGCCGAGGGCGTCCAGCGCCCCGGCCGCCTTCAGCACGACCAGGCTGACACCGAACGCGGCCACGGCCCCGGTGACCAGGTTGCGGGCCGTGGGCCGCTGCCCCAGCAGCAACGCCGACAGGCCCACGACGAACAGCGGTCCCACCGAGCCGACGACGGCCGCCATGCCGCCGGGCAGCCGGTAGGCGGAGAGGAAGAGCAACGGGAAGAAGGCGCCGATGTTCAGCGCGCCGAGGACCGCGGCCTTCCCCCACCAGACGCCGCGCGGCAGGACCCGGCCGAGCGCGAGCAGCAGCAGGCCGGCGGGCAGGGCCCGCATCAGACCGGTGAACAGGGGGCGGTCGGCGGGGAGGAACTCCGTGGTGACGGCGTAGGTGGTGCCCCACGAGACCGGGGCGAGGGCGGTGAGCAGGACGGTCGCTGACCTCTTCATGAAAATAGCTTAGCGCCAAGCTACTTACCGTCAAGCCACTTTCTTGCGGGTGACCGAAACCCCTTGGATACTCGGCGCATGAGGAGTCAGCAGTCCCAGCGCAAGGACCCCGTCGACGCGATCATCGAACAGTGGGCGACGGTCCGGCCCGACCTCGACACCGCCGCCATGGAGGTCTTCGGCCGGATCTCCCGGCTCACGCGCGCGATGGGCGACCGGATGGACAAGGCGTACGCGGCTCTGGGCATCGCCCGCGGGGAGTTCGACGTGCTGGCCACGCTGCGTCGCTCCGGCGAGCCCTACGCCCTCTCGCCCCGTCGGCTGTCGGAGACGCTCATGCTCACCACCGGCGGCATGACCGGCCGCCTCGACAAACTGGAGCGCGCCGGGCTGCTGCGCCGCTCCCCGGACCCGCACGACCGCCGCGGACTGCAGGTGACGCTGACCGACGAGGGGCTGGAGCTGGTCGACCGCGCGGTGCGCGCGGGTCTGGACGTCCAGATCGAGGCCCTGAACAGGGCCCTCAACGCCGAACAGGCCGACCGACTGGCCGACCTGTTGCGGGAACTGCTGCTGGCCACGGAGACGCCGGGCGGCTGAACCGCCCGGGCGCTCGCCCTGCCGGGGCGGCCGGGCGTTCGTGACGCGCTTGCGCGACGGACGCCAGGGACGCGGCGGCGTGGCTGTGCCGGGGGTGCGGCGGCGTTCCGGCGGCGCACTCCGGGCCCGGGAGGGCCTAGGCCTTGCCCCTGACCGTGATGTTGGAGCTGGTGGGGTCGGCGCGGTCCTTGGACCTGTCGAGGACCCAGACCAGACCGGCGATCAGCGCGAACAGCGCGATCGGGGCCAGGACGTACAGACCCAGCGTCTGGATGACGCTCAGTCCCGGGCCGGGGTCGTCGCCGTCGTCGCGGGTCAGCGCGAGCGCGGGGGACGACATGAGCAGCATCATCAGCGTCGTACCGGCAGCCAGGGCGCCGGCGCGCAGGGCGTTCTTCTTGTCCACGGTGCAAAGTTAGCGAACGGCGTCGGGGGGCGCGCGTCCGGGGTGCCGTACGAGGCGCGGGGCGCCGGGCGTCCCCGCCTCAGTCACCCCCGCACGGGGCGTCCTCGGACGGCCCGTCCTCGTGGGGGCCGCCCGGGGAGGGCTCCTGCCGTTCCCGGAGGACCTCCATCAGGGCGTGCAGCCTCGGCGAGGCCGCCAACTGCTCCAGGGTGACCGGGCGGCCCTCCGCGTCGGCGATCGGCAGCCGCCAGTTCGGGTACTGGTCCCAGGTGCCGGGCAGGTTCTGCGGGCGGCGGTCGCCGACGCCGTCCGGGAGCCAGACGCCGATCATGCGGGCGGGCGTGCTCAGCAGGAAGCGGTGGACGGCCTGCACCTCGGCCTCCTCGGAGGAGCGGTCGCCGCCTCCGCCCGCACCGGCCAGCAGCCCGAGCCGGCTGAGCAGGCCCAGCCATTCCGCCGCGTCGTTGGCGGCCTCCGCGCGCTCCTCCTCCAGCGGTCGGGTCAACAGGCCCAACCGGTCGCGCAGTTCGACGTGCTCGCCGGTCAGGCGGGCGGCCGTGGCCGGCAGGTCGTGGGTGGTGGCGGTGGCCAGGCAGTCCGAGCGCCAGCGGTCGGGCGGCAGGGGGCGTCCGTCGCCCTCCCAGTCCCGTTCGAACCACAGGACCGACGTGCCGAGCACCCCGCGCTCGCGCAGCGCCTCCCGCACGCCCGGCTCGACGGTGCCGAGGTCCTCGCCGATCACCAGCGCCCCGGCCCGGGAGGCCTCCAGCACCAGCACGGCCAGCATGGCCTCGGCGTCGTAGCGGACGTACGTGCCCTCCGTCGGCGGCTCGCCCTGCGGGACCCACCAGAGCCGGAACAGGCCCATGACGTGGTCGATGCGCAGGGCGCCCGCGTAGCGGAAGAGCGCCCGCAGCAGCCGTCGGTAGGGCGCGTAGCCGGACGCGGCCAGCCGGTCCGGACGCCAGGGCGGCAGGCCCCAGTCCTGGCCGCGGGCGTTGAAGGCGTCCGGCGGGGCGCCCACCGACATCCCGGCGGCGAAGTAGTCCTGCTGGGCCCAGGCGTCGGCGCCCTCCGGGTGCACGCCGACCGCCAGGTCGTGCACGACCCCGACGGGCATGCCCGCCTCGCGGGCGGCGCGCTGGGCGGCGGTGAGCTGGGAGTCGGTGAGCCAGGCCAGCCGGGAGTGGAAGTCGACGCGGTCCATCAGCTCCCGGCGGGCGCGGGCGGTCGCGGCCGAGCGGGGGTCGCGCAGTTCGGCCGGCCACTGCTGCCAGCGGGAGCCGTGCACCTCGGCGAGCGCGCACCAGGTGGCGTGGTCCTCCAGGGCCTGGCCCTGCTCGGCGAGGAAGTCGCAGTAGGCGGCTCGTCTGCCGGGCCCGAGCGGCACCCGGCAGACGAGCTCCAGGGCCTCCCGCTTGAGCTCCCACACGGCGTCCCGGTCGATCAGCTCGCCCTGGTCCAGGACGGCCTCGCGCAGCCGTCCGGCGCGTTCGCGCAGCGCGGCGCGCACCGTGTCGTCGCGCACGTGGGCGAACTCGGGGACGTCCTCGACGCGCAGGTGCACCGGGTCGGGGAAGCGGCGGGAGGAGGGCCGGTACGGGGAGGGGTCGGTGGGGGTTCCGGGGACGGCCGCGTGCAACGGGTTGACCTGGACGAAGCCGGCCCCGAGGGCCCGTCCCGCCCAGGCGGTCAGCTCGGCGAGGTCGCCGAGGTCGCCCATGCCCCAGGAGCGGCGGGACAGCAGGGAGTACAGCTGGACGAGCAGCCCGTAGGACCGGCCCGTGGGCGCGGGCAGACGCGCCGGTGCGACGACGAGGTGGGCGCTGCCGGTGCGGCCGTCGGGCGTGACGGCCGTCAGCCGGTGCACGCCGGGCGGGAGCTCGTCGAGGGAGCCGTCGGGGCCGAGGCCCGCGCGGCTCTCGCCGTCTTCCGTCTCCACCCGCAGCCGGGTGCCCTCGGGGAGCGCGGCGAGCGCTTCGACCCCACTGCCGCGCCAGCAGACCACGGTCGGCGGCAGCAGTCGCTCGCGCAGTTCCCGTTCCCGGTCGGCGAGCGCGGCGCGCACGGCGGGCGCGGAGCCGGCGTCGACGCCCAGGGCGGCCAGGACGCGCCCGACGGCGACGGCCGAGGCCGTGACGGTTCGGTCCGGGGAGGGCTGGTAGGAGGTGGCCACGCCGTGCAGCGCGGCGAGCCGGGCGAGCTCCTCTCCGGGGGGTGGTGCGGTCATCTACGGCCTCGTGGAGTCGGCGTCCGCGGCGAGCGGCGGTTCGCTGGTCAGGGGCTCGGCGTCGGGCAGCGGCGGTTCGCTGGTCAGCGGGGGTTCGGCGCGGTTCCCCTCGGCGCTGAGAGCGCTCAGGCGGGGGTCGGCGAGAGCGGCGGGAGTGGGGGCGGACGTCTCCGCCGGGCGTTTGGACCGGGCCGGCGCGATCACGGTGGCCTCCTCATCGGTGACGGCATCGGATACCGCAGCCCTACCCAGCCGACGCGAGGACAGACGTCCTCACCGCATCCCAACCTGCCACAACCCTCCGAAGTCCGCTCATGACGCGGGCCGAGAGGGCGCCGGCGGTCGCGTCCGGGGCGGGTGGCGGCGTGCGTCGTCCTCGCGATCCCGGGCGAAGGGCGGGCGCCGCCGAGCGGACGCGCTCGTCCCGCGGCTCCCGCGCCGCCCGTCGTCGGCGCGGGACGCGGTGACGCCGCGGGAGGCGGTCCTGCGGAGTCCGGCGCAGCGCCTCGAACGTCAAGCGCGTCAAACGTCAAGCACGTCGAACGTCAAGCGCCTCGACGTCAAGCGCCCCGACTCCCCGGCGGCGGCCACGGTGACGCCGGCTGCGCCATGGCTCCGCGCGCCCCCCGAACGCGCCCTTCGCCCTGCCGCGCGCCGGGCTGCTCCCAGCGGATTCGGCCTGCGCACGGTTCCCCGTACGGCCCGTCATCCGGGCGGCCACCGCAGCACGCCACCCCGCACCCCCAGCGCCCCGTGATCGGCATCCCGAAGGGCCCCGTGGCCGGGCGTCGGGGCCGCGCCGCGGGGCATGAAGAAGCCCGGATCGATCGGCTAGGCGGAGATGCCGTCGATCCGGGCCAGGGCGTCGTCCGCGCCGTAGGGCTGCAGGTACGGCAGCCAGCGCGGATCCCTGTGGCCCGTGCCGATGATGCGCCAGGCGAGGCCGGAGGGCGGAGCGGGTTTGTGGCGCAGCCGCCAGCCGATCTCGACGAGATGGCGGTCGGCCTTGACATGGTTGCAGCGCCGGCAGGACGCGACGACGTTGTCCCACACGTGCTTGCCCCCGCGACTGCGCGGGATGACGTGGTCGACGCTGGTTGCGACGCCACCGCAGTACATGCACCGGCCCCCGTCCCGCGCGAAGAGCGCTCGACGGGTCAGGGGGACGGGCCCACGATAGGGAACCCGGACGAATCGCTTGAGCCGGACCACGCTGGGTGCGGGGACTGTGACGGTCGCGCTGTGCATGAAGGCGCCGGATTCCTCCAGGGAGACTGCCTTGTTCTCCAGGACGAGGATGAGCGCGCGGCGGAGCGGTACGACGCCGAGGGGCTCGTACGACGCGTTGAGGACCAGGACATGCGGCACGGATGCCTCCTTGGGCGTCGGCGGCGCGTGGCTCGCGCCGGGACGATCTGCAGTCAGTTTCCCCTCTTGCCTGGTGGACGCGCCACCATGTCCCGGTAACGGGCTGGGAGTGTTTTCGACCACACCTGATTTCTCCCCAGGATCATGGCCTGTTCAAGCGCAGGTGAGGACCGTCTCTCCTTCACCGATCGCGCCGAACCACTCACCATGCCCCGTTACTGTGGTGGTTCTGCCTGTCCGGTGACCTTTCCGTGACCTCGCAGTGCGCGTCGACGTCGACCGCCGCACCGGATGGAGCAGAGCAGCGCCTGGAGGTACCTGCCTTGTCCTTGTCCGCCGTCCTGTGGGCCGCCGATGCGTCGCCCACCCCGACTCCCTCGGAGTCGCCGAGCGCGGTGACCGTCCCGTCTCTGCAGGACGCCCAGGAGAGCGCGACGAACGCGGCCAGCTGGGTCGAGCAGAACTGGTCGACGTGGCTGGCGATCGGTCTGCGCGTGCTGCTGATCCTGGTGATCGCGGTGGTGCTGAGAGTGGTGGTGCAGCGGTCGATCACCAAGCTGATCGACCGGATGACCCGCACGGTGGCCTCGGTCGACGGCACGGCGCTGGGCGGGCTGCTGGTCAACAACGAGCGGCGGCGGCAGCGCTCCCAGGCGATCGGGTCGGTGCTGCGCTCGGTGGCGAGCTTCCTGATCCTGGGCACGGCCGCGCTGATGGTGCTGGGCACCTTCGAGATCAATCTGGCCCCGCTGCTGGCCTCCGCCGGCGTCGCGGGCGTGGCGATCGGTTTCGGCGCCCGCAACCTGGTCACGGACTTCCTCTCCGGCGTGTTCATGATCCTTGAGGACCAGTACGGCGTCGGCGACCAGATCGACGCGGGCGTGGCCACCGGCGAGGTCATCGAGGTGGGGCTGCGCGTGACGAAGCTGCGCGGAGCCAACGGCGAGATCTGGTACGTCCGCAACGGCGAGGTCAAGCGGATCGGCAACCTCTCGCAGGGCTGGGCGACGGCCGGCGTCGACGTGACCGTCAAGGCGTCCGAGGACCTCGACCGGGTGAAGGCGACGCTGGACGAGGTCGCCGAGAAGATGAGCAAGGAAGAACCCTGGAACGAGCTCCTGTGGAGCCCGATCGAGGTGCTCGGCCTGGACAGCGTCCTGCTCGACTCGATGGTGGTCCGGATCTCGGCGAAGACGATGCCGGGCAAGTCCCTGGCGGTCGAGCGCGAGCTGCGCTGGCGCGTCAAGCGCGCCTTCGACGAGGCCGACATCCGCATCGTGGGCGGCGCGACCGCCCCGGTGACCGAGGACCCGGCCGACCCGGCGGCCGCGGTCGCGGCGCCGTCCGTCTTCTCCAACGCGGACTCGCCGCAGCACGCGGCGGCGACACCGATCGTGCAGCCACGGGCGACGACGCCTCCGGCGAAGTAGGGAACGGTCTCAGCACCTCGTTCGAGTGAACGAAGAGGCGTCCGACGCCGCAGGCGCGTCGGGCGCCCCGGCGTCGAGGCGTATGACGAGACCGACGTCGACGAGACCGACGTCAAGGTCGAGCTCGGCGACCCGCTCCCCCTCCCTGCGCCCCCACCCCGTCCTGGACGGGACTTTCTGCGCCCCTGGCCCCGTCCGGGACGCGACTTTCTGCGCCCCTGGCCCCGTCCGGGACGCGACTTTCTGCACCCCCACCCCGTCCTGGACGGGACTTTCTGCGCCCCTGTCCCGACCTGGCGCGGCCCCGTTCCTCGTGAACCTCGAGAACTGAGCACCTGGGCTGCCCGCACACGGCGGCCGAAGCGCTCCCCCGGTAACGACTCTGTTGCCTCGGGGGCGTTTGTCGTTTCGCGCCTTGACGTCCTCTTCGCCCCGGGCTTACGTTCCCTTCCACCGATAGGAAACTTTCCTAACAGTAACCGGTGTGGACGTGCGTCCGGCGGCACTGAGAAGCTGGGCAGTTCAGAAAGGCAGGTGTCGATCCCATGGCAGGAACCGCCGGTACGCCGGGCACCCCGCGCGTCCTGCGCGCCATGAACGACCGGGCGGCCCTCGACCTGCTGCTGGCGCACGGCCCCTTGTCCCGCACCCGCATCGGCAAGCTCACCGGCCTGTCCAAGCCCACCGCCTCGCAGCTCCTGGCCCGCCTGGAGGCAGCCGGGCTGGTGCTGGCGACCGGCACCACCGAGGGGCGCCCCGGCCCCAACGCCCAGCTGTACGAGGTCAATCCGTCCGCCGCGTACGCGGCCGGACTCGATGTCACCCCCGAGCGCGTCCTCGCCGCCGTCGCCGACGTCACCGGCCGGACCGTGGGCGCGTACGAGGTGCCCACCCCCGGCAGGAAGACCGCCGGGGCGGTCGTACGGCAGGTCACCGACGCCCTCGACGGCGCGGTGAAGGCGGCCGGCCTCACCCGGGCCGACGTGCGCCGGCTCGTCGTCGCCACCCCCGGCGCCTTCGACCCCACCACCGGCCGCCTGCGTTATGCCTCCCACCTGCCCGGCTGGCACTCGCCCACGCTGCTCGACGACCTCGCCGCAGCCCTGCCGATGCCGGTCGAGTACGAGAACGACGTCAACCTCGCCGCCGTCGCCGAGCAACGGCTCGGCGCGGCCCGCGGCCACGAGGACTTCGTCCTGCTGTGGAACGAGGGCGGTCTCGGCGCCGCGCTCGTCCTCGGCGGCCGGCTGCACCGCGGCTGGACCGGCGGCGCGGGAGAGGTGGGTTTCCTTCCTGTTCCGGGCGCACCCCTGGTCCGGCAGGTCACCAAAGCCAACAGCGGCGGCTACCAGGAGCTGGCCGGCTCGCAGGCCCTGCCCCGGCTGGCCCGGGAGATCGGCATGACCGGTGTCCCGTCCGGCCCGTACGCGGAGGCGGCCGCCGCGCTCGTGGCACGGGCGGCCGCCGAGGACACCGTCCTGAACCGGCTGCTGCTGCAGACCTACGCGACCCGGCTCGCGACCGGTCTCGCCTCCCTCGTCTCCGTGCTCGACCCCGAACTCGTCGTCCTCAGCGGCGCCTCCCTGACCGCCGGCGGCGAAGTGCTGCGCGCTCTCGTCCAGGCCGAGCTGGAGGAGCTGGCCGCGTCGCGGCCCAAGCTGGTGATGGGCGGCGTCACCGAACGGCCCGTGCTGCGCGGCGCGCTGGAGAGCGCGCTGGCGGCCGCCCGTGACGAGGTCTTCGACACCTCGCGCTAGTCCCGCCGGCGACAGACCCCTCACCCCCATCGCCTCACCTCTCGCCCCGCCCCGCCTCGCCTCTCTCCCTCTCTCACCTCACTCTGCCCTGTCCCTGGAAGGCTCCGCCATGCCCACACGCATACCCGAAGTCGTCCGA
Source organism: Streptomyces sp. NPDC058291 (assembly GCF_042880855.1). NCBI lineage: Bacteria > Bacillati > Actinomycetota > Actinomycetes > Kitasatosporales > Streptomycetaceae > Streptomyces > Streptomyces sp. NPDC058291. Next base: position 5,590 of record NZ_JBHVYK010000004.1, on the reverse strand, counting down.
AAGGCGGCTTTCGCCCTCACCGCCTCCACGGCCCTTCTGCTGAGCACCACCGCCTGTACCGGTCAGCCCGCCTCGGAGGCGAGCGACGACGCCTCCAAGGAGCAGACCATCACCTTCTGGCACGCCTGGAGCGCGCCGAACGAGGTGAAGGCCGTGCAGTCCCTGATCGCGGGCTTCGAGAAGGCGCATCCCAACATCCAGGTGAACGTCGTCGGCAACATGACCGACGACAAGATCAACCAGGCGCTGCGCGCGGGCGGCAGCAAGGCGCCCGACGTGATCTCGTCGTTCACCACCAACAACGTCGGCAAGTTCTGCTCCTCCGGCGCCCTGGTCGACCTCAACCCCTTCTTCAAGAAGGCGCACATCGACCCCGGGACCACCTTCCCGAAGGCGATGAACGAGTACACCCAGTACGACCTCGACCGCTGCGCGGCGCCCCTGCTGGGCGACGCCTACGGGCTCTACTACAACAAGACCGCGTTCGCGGAGGCGGGCATCAAGGCCCCGCCGAAGACCTGGTCCGAGTTCGAGGCCGACGCCAAGAAGCTGACGATCCCTCAGGGCGACACGTACAAGCAGCTCGGGTTCATGCCGAACTACCACGGCTGGGAGACGACGACCGAGCACTACATGGGCCAGTTCTCGCCCACGTACTTCGACAAGTCCGGCAAGTCCACGATCGCCACCGATCCGGCCGTCGCCGACGCCCTCACCCTGCAGAAGAAGCTCGTCGACGACCTCGGCGGCTTCAAGAAGCTGGAGAGGTTCCGCGCCGGGCTCGGCGACGAGTGGGGCCCCAAGCACCCCTTCCAGACCGGCCAGGTGGCCATGCAGCTGGACGGCGAGTGGCGCCTGGGCATGGCGCTGGAGGCCAAGCCCGACTTCGAGATCGGCGTCGCCCCGCTGCCCGTCCCCGACGACCAGGCCGCCCGGTACGGCAAGGGCTACATCACCGGCACCATCGCCGGCATCGCCGCCACCAGCAAGAAGCAGAACGCCGCCTGGGAACTGCTGAAGTACATGACCACCGACACGGGCGCGGTCGTCGCCTTCTCCAACGCCATCCACAACGTGCCGTCCACGCTGGCCGCGCTGAAGTCCCCGGACCTGAAGTACGACCCGCGCTTCAAGACGTTCCTGGACATCGCGGCGAACCCGGACTCGACCACCTCCCCCGCCTCGGTCAACGGCGGCGTGTACCTCACGACCGTCCAGCAGCTCGGCTACGACTACGAGAGCGGCAAGATCACCGACCTGCAGAGCGGCCTGCAGAAGGCGGCCGCGCAGATCGACACGGACATCGCGCAGGCGAAGTAGCGATGAGCGCACTCACCTCGACGAACCGGCGCCGCTCGTCCGGATCCTCCCCCGCCCCCTCGTCCGGCCGCTCGCCCGGCCTCGCCGCGAAGCAGCGGCGACAGGCCCTGCGGACGCTCGCCTTCCTCTCGCCCTGGTTGATCGGGTTCGCGGTCTTCTTCGCCTACCCGATGATCTCGACGGTCTACTTCTCGTTCATGCACTACGACGGCTTCAAGCCGCCGACCTGGAGCGGCACGAAGAACTGGACGTACGTCTTCGAGCACTACCCCTTCTTCTGGCCGGCCCTGCGCAACACCCTCTGGCTGGTCGTGATCATGGTGACGCTGCGGGTCCTGTTCGGGCTCGGGATCGGCATGCTCATCACGAAGATCAAGATGGGCACGGGGGTGTTCCGGACCCTCTTCTACCTGCCCTACCTCGCCCCGCCGGTCGCCGCGACCATGGCGTTCGCGTTCCTCCTCAACCCCGGCACGGGACCGGTCAACTCCCTGCTGGAGAAGGCCGGCATCCCCGCCCCGGGCTGGTTCAACGACCCGGACTGGTCCAAGCCGGCCCTCACGCTGATGTTCCTGTGGGGCGTCGGCGACCTGATGGTCATCTTCATGGCCGCGTTGCTCGACGTGCCGAAGGAGCAGTACGAGGCGGCCGAGCTGGACGGCGCGTCGGCGTGGCAGCGGTTCCGGTTCGTCACCCTGCCGAACATCTCGCCGATCATCATGTTCGCAGTCGTCACCGGCGTGATCGCGGCGATGCAGTGCTACACGCAGCCGCTCGTCGCCGGGAAGGTCGCCTCGGGCGTGATCCAGGGCGCGGGCACCATGTTCGAGCCCGGCTACCCCGAGCACTCCACGCTCACCCTCCCCCAGCTCGTCTACAACCTCGGCTTCCAGCGCTTCGACTACGGCTCCGCCTGTGTCGTCGCCCTGGTCCTGTTCGCCCTGTCGATGGCGTTCACCGCGCTGTTGATGCGGCGCCGGGGCGGTCTCATCCAGGCAGGTGACTGACCCACATGACCCAAGTACTCGAACGTCCGGCGGAGTTGACGGCCCCGTCCACGCCCGCCGAGCGCACCGCCCGCCGCAAGGCGCTGCTGGAGTGGATCGCCGTCCACTCCCTGGGCGTCGCCGCCGCCCTGTTCTTCACGCTCCCCTTCGTGTTCGTGTTCCTCACCTCCCTGATGAGCGACTCGCAGGCGCTCAGCCGGGACCTGGTCCCGCACACCTGGGAGTGGGCCAACTACCGCAAGGTCTTCGACACCCCCGGCTTCCTCACCTGGTGGCGCAACACCCTGATCTACGCGGGCCTGGGCACCGTCCTCACCGTCGTCTCCTCGGTGCCCGTGGCGTACGCGCTGGCCAAGTTCCGCTTCCGGGGCCGCAATCTGACGCTGATGCTGGTGATCTCGATGATGATGCTGCCGCCGCAGGTGGTCGTCATCCCGATGTACCTCTTCTGGGCCAAGCAGCTGGACCTGTCGGGCACCCTGTGGCCGATGATCATTCCGCTGGCGTTCGGCGACGCGTTCTCGATCTTCCTGCTGCGCCAGTTCCTGATGACGATCCCCAACGAGTACGTGGACGCGGCGAAGGTGGACGGCTGCGGCGATCTGCGCACCCTGCTGAAGGTCGTCCTGCCGATGGCGAAGCCCGGCATCGCGGCCGTCGCCCTCTTCCAGTTCTTCGCCGCCTGGAACGACTACTTCGGCCCGCAGATCTACGCCTCGGAGAACCCGAACGCGTGGACGCTCTCCTACGCCCTGGAGTCCTTCAAGGGCGCGCACCACACCGACTGGAACCTCACCATGGCGGCCACCGTGCTGGTCATGGCCCCCGTGATCCTCGTGTTCTTCTTCGCCCAGAAGGCGTTCGTCGAAGGTGTCACCCTCACCGGAGTAAAGGGTTAACAAGCCATGAAACTCACCGTGGTCGGCGGCGGCTCGACCTACACACCGGAACTGGTCGACGGCTTCGCCCGCCTGCGCGACTCCCTCCCCGTGGAGGAACTGGTCCTCGTCGACCCGGCGGCCGACCGCCTGGAGCTCGTCGGCGGTCTCGCCCGGCGCATCTTCGCCCGCCAGGGCCACCCGGGGCGGATCGTCACGACGTCCGACCTGGACGCGGCCGTCGACGGCGCCGACGCCGTGCTGCTGCAACTGCGGGTCGGCGGCCAGGCGGCGCGCCTGCAGGACGAGACCTGGCCCCTGGACTGCGGCTGCGTCGGCCAGGAGACGACCGGCGCCGGCGGCCTGGCCAAGGCGCTGCGCACCGTCCCGGTGGTCCTGGACATCGCCGAACGGGTGCGCCGGACCAACCCGCGCGCCTGGATCATCGACTTCACCAACCCGGTCGGCATCGTCACCCGCGCCCTGCTCCAGGCCGGTCACCGGGCGGTCGGTCTGTGCAACGTGGCGATCGGCCTGCAACGGAAGTTCGCGGCGCTGCTCGACGTGGAACCGGCCGAGCTGCACCTGGACCACGTGGGCCTCAACCACCTCACCTGGGAGACCGCGGTACGGCTGCACGGCCCCGAGGGCGAGAACGTCCTGCCGCGCCTGCTCGCCGGCCACGGCGGGACGATCGCCGCCGACCTGAGGCTGCCTCCCCCGCTGCTGGACCGCCTGGGCGTGGTCCCGTCCTACTACCTGCGCTACTACTACGCGCACGACGAGGTCGTGCGGGAACTGCGCACCAAGCCGTCGCGGGCGGCGGAAGTGGCGGCGATGGAGAAGGAGCTGCTGTCGCTGTACGCCGACCCGGCCCTCGACGAGAAGCCGGCGCTGCTGGCCCAGCGCGGCGGGGCCTTCTACTCGGAGGCCGCGGTGGACCTGGCTGCGGCCCTGCTGACCGGCTCGGGCAGCCCCTACCAGGTGGTGAACACCCGCAACGACGGCACGCTGCCCTTCCTCCCGGACGACGCGGTGATCGAGGTGCAGGCGGCGGTGGGCCCCAAGGGGCCGTCCCCGCTGCCGGTCCCGTCCCTCGACCCGCTGTGCACGGGCCTGATGGCGAACGTGACCGCCTACGAGGACCTGGCGCTGGACGCGGCCCTGCGCGGCGGCCGCGACCGGGTCTTCAGGGCGCTCCTCTCCCACCCCCTGATCGGCCAGTACGCGTACGCCGAAGAGCTGACCGACCGACTGATCGCACACAACCGGGAGCATCTCGCGTGGGCCTGACGGCAAGCGTGCTCGCCATCGACGCGGGCAACAGCAAGACGGACGTCGCGGTCGTGGCGGCCGACGGGGAGGTGCTCGCCACGGCCCGCGGGGGCGGCTTCCGACCGCCCGCGGTGGGCGTGGCGGCCGCCGTGGACGCCCTGTCCGACACCGTCACGCGCGCGTACCGGGCCGCCGGGGTCACGGCCGCGGCCCATGTCTCGGCCTGTCTGGCCAACGCCGACCTGCCGGTGGAGGAGGAGCAGTTGGCGTCGGCCCTGCGCGCACGCGCGTGGGGCGGGTCGGTGGAGGTCCGCAACGACACCTTCGCGATCCTGCGGGCGGGCGTGGCCGACCCCCGGGGCGTGGCCGTGGTCTGCGGCGCCGGAATCAACTGCGTGGGCATGCGTCCCGACGGGCGTACCGCCCGTTTCCCGGCCCTCGGCCGCATCTCCGGCGACTGGGGCGGCGGCTGGGGGCTGGCGGAGGAGGCCGTGTGGCACGCGGCGCGGGCGGCGGACGGCCGGGGCGGGCCGACGGCCCTCGCCCGCGCCCTCCCGGCCCACTTCGGCCTGCCGACCATGTACGCCCTGATCGAGGCCCTGCACCTGGAGCGCATCCCGTCGTCCCGCCGTCACGAGCTGACCCCGGTCCTCTTCGCGACGGCGGCGGAGGGGGACGCGGTGGCGCGCGCGGTCGTCGACCGCCTGGCGGAGGAGGTGGTGACGATGGCGACGGTGGCGCTGACCCGTCTGGAGCTGCTGGAGGAGGAGACGCCGGTCCTGCTGGGCGGCGGAGTCCTGACGGCGGGCCACGGACAGCTGGACGACCGGGTGCGCGAACTGCTGGCCGCCCGGGCCCCCAAGGCGGTGGCCCGGGTGGTGCGCGCCCGGCCGGTGCTGGGGGCGGCGCTGCTGGGCCTGGACCGCGTGGGGGCGGCGGCGGGCGCACAGCGCGCGACCCGTGACTTCTTCGAGGCCTGAGGGCAGCGTCCGCGAGGAGCGGAAAGGACGCGCAAGGGCGCGCAAGGGCGCGGAAGGGCGCGGAAGGGCGGCGGGCGCGCGGGGCGGGCCGCCCGCGTGCGGCCCGCCGCGCACGCCCGCCCCGCATGTC
>NZ_JBHVYK010000003.1:118343-181782 GCF_042880855.1 Streptomyces sp. NPDC058291 | reverse complement strand
ACGTGCGCCTGTCCCGCGCGACAGTGGCCGTGTCGCGGTCGGTGGTCGCCGTCGCGGGAGGCGAGCCGGGTCGGGAGGTCTGGCAGGGAGTGGCAGTCCCGGGCCAGATGGCGGGATTCATCAACCATGCGGACGTGCGCTCTGCGAGCGGCACACCGCCACGCCGATCGGCGCGGCCACGCTGACGCGACGGGCCCTTGGCAACGAGCGCGGGTCGCTCGACCCGATCGCCGCCGTCACCTGCGATGCCGACGCTCAGCGTCGGTCCAGCGCGGGAAGCCGCGTGGAGGGGCTTGGGTGGTTGAGGAGGTGGGTGTTCGAGGAGGTCGTTGCCCAAAGGGTCACCGAATGGCGGACGGTGCGTTGTCGGCGACGGCTGTCGGTGAGTCCAGCCGAGGAGGAACGGAAGCAGTCGGCCACCTGCCGGATGGGGTCCTTGTTGACGGGCTTGCAGCCCGGCCACCAGGTGACGAGTTGGTGGACGAGAGATCCTGCCTGCCGCAGGACAGTCGCGTGCTCCGACGCCGAAGCCGTGCAGTTGTGCAGCAGCCCGGCGAATTTCGGCCGTGCTGCTGCCTGAGGTGACGCCGGCCCACGGGGGGTGGCGTCGGCGCTGATTGGCGACCGAGCGACGCGGCTCGGTCTCCTCCGGCTCTCCACCGGCAGGTTCAAGGCGGACCCGTCGCCCGCCCCGCCGACGGGATCGCGTACGCATGCCGGCTCGAGAATCAGGGCGGGAGCCGCGGGGGAGATCAGCACCAGGGCCGGCACATGCCGAGCACCTTGCTGCACCGCCGCCGACAGGGGTAGCGGCGTCGTCGGAGGCGCTGAGGTGGTCGAGGCCGGACTGACGCCTCAGCCGGCGGCCGGCGAGCTTCGACGGCCTGCTCCGGTGGCTGTCGCGGTGCGCGGCCTCGGGCTCAGAGCCGCGAGCAGTGCGGGTGTGAGGATGTGGCGGGTCTGGGACGGAGTGAGGGCGGCGGGAGTCGGGAGCGGGTTGAGGTAACGGGTGTAGATGAGGCCACCGAGGATCGTCACCACGGCCGTGGCGCGGGCGGTCGCATCCCGGCCGCCGAGAAATTCAACAAGCCGGGCCAGCAGCTCGCGTTCCAGGTATTCGCGGATCACCTCGGCGGCCTCGTCGCCCCGGGCGGTGAGCTGCACGAAGTCGGCGTCCTCCCACAGATCCGTCACCGCGTCGATCAGGCGGTCGGGGAGGGTGGCCGGGTCGCCGCCGAGGACGTCGTCCACCGCCAGCGCATTGGCGCACTGGAACTGCATCACCTCCGCGAACAGGCCCTTCTTCGAGCCGAAGTGGTAGGCGATCAGCGCCGGGTCGACATCGGCGACGGCGGCCACCGCACGCACCGTGGTGCGCCGGTATCCGCGCTCCAGGAACAGCGCGCGAGCCGCCGACACGATCGCCTCGCGGGTCGGCGGGTTGCCACGGGGACGACCTCGGGTGCGGGCGGGGGCAGGGGCGGCGTTATTCATCACGGTTGAGCCTGCGTTTCGTGATCGGCACAGTCAAGGGCGTTCCGGGAACCACACGAAGGGATGACCCGACACCATGCGTATCGCAGTCTTCGGCGCCAACGGACCGACCGGCCGCCACCTCACCGACCAGGCCCTCGCCGCCGGCCACGAGGTCGTCGCCGTGACTCGCCGTCCCGGCTCCCTCGCCTCCGAGCGGCCCGGCCTCACCGTGGCCGTCGCCGACGCCACCGATCCGGCGGCCGTCGACGCCGCGATCGCCGGGACGGACACCGTCCTGTCCGCGCTGGGTGCGCGTTTCAGCAAGCAGTCCATCACCCTGTACTCGGCGAGCGCCAGGGCCATCACCGGGGCCATGACCCGCCACGGCATCAAGCGGTTCCTCGCCGTCAGCTCCAGCGTCGCCGACCCCAACTGGCGTCCCACCGGCGCTCATTTCTTCAACCATGTCCTCGACCCGCTGGTGAACCGACGCCTCGGCCGTACCCTCCACGAGGACATGCGCCGCATGGAGGCCGTGATCCGTCGGACAGACCTCGATTGGACCCTCGTCCGGCCCTCGGGCCTCTTCGAGCACCCCGTCGTCACGGACTACCACGCCGCTGAGACCAGCGCTGACGGCGTCTTCACCGCCCGCGCCGACCTCGCCGCGAGCATGCTGCGCGAGCTGGAGGAACGACGGTACGTCCGTACGGCCATGGGCGTCATCACCACGGCTGTGAAGCCGAACGTCGCCAAGCTGATCTGGCACGAGGGCGTGAAGAAGAAGTGAGCCGGGCGACCGTCGAACTCCCCCCGGCCACACGGGCGTTTCTCACGAGCCCCCACACGGCTGCCTGCACCACCCTCCGTCCCGACGGCACCCCGCACGTCACCCCGGTCCGCTTCACCTTCGATCCGGACATCGGCCTGGCCCGGGTGACCACCCGGGCGGGAGCCCGCAAGGCCCGGAACGTCGTGGCGGGCGGCCCGGCGGCCCGTATCGCGCTCTGTCAGGCGGACGGCTTCCGCTGGGTCACCCTCGAAGGCCGGGCCACTGTCACCGACGACCCCGAGCGCCTGGCTGAGGCGGTACGCCGCTACACCGACCGCTACCGTGCCGCCCCGCCCGCTCCGTTGGATCTGGTCGTCATCGAGATCGCCGTCGACCGCCTCCTGAGCCTCAATCTCTGATGAATCCCCGCATTGAAAGCGAAGTGACATCGCGATGCCCACCCTTACCGTCCTCGACTCCACCCTCCATTACCGGGAGTCCGGCGATCCCGACGGGCTGCCGTTCGTCTTCCTCCACGGCAACCCCACCTCCTCCCACCTGTGGCGGAACGTCCTGCCGGGGGTGGCCGCACCCGGCCGTCGCCTCCTGGCCCCCGATCTCATCGGCATGGGCGCCTCCGGCAAGCCCGACATCGCCTACTCCTTCGACGACCACGCCCGCTATCTTGACGCCTGGTTCGACGCCCTGGGCCTTGCCGAGGCCGTCCTCGTCGGCCACGACTGGGGCGGCGCGCTCGCCTTCGACCGAGCCGCCCGTCTCCCGAGCCGCGTGCGCGGTCTCGCCTTCACCGAGACGATCGTCAAGCCGCTGGTCGGCGACGAGTTCCCAGCGGCTGGGCGGGAGTTGTTCACCCTGCTGCGCACCCCGGGACTGGGCGAGGAGATGATCTTGGAGAAGTCGCTGTTCATCGAAGGGCTACCGGACACGCTCGCCACCCCGCTCGACCCTGCCGACCTGGAGGTCTACCGCCGCCCCTTCCCGACGCCGCGGAGCCGCCGCCCCGTGTTGGCGTGGACGCGCATGATGCCGCTGGACGCCGAGCCCGCTGACGTCGTGGCCCGCGTCGAGCACTACGACGCATGGCTGGCCGCCAGCCCCGAAGTCCCCAAGCTCCTCGCCGCGTTCGAGCCGGGCCCGGGCGCGATGACCGACCAGGGCGCTGTGGCCTGGTGCGAGGAGAACATCGCGGGCCTGGAGGTCACCCGCCACGGCCTGGCCGGTCACCACTCCCCGGAGGACCGCCCCGAGGAGTTGGCCGCGTCGATTCACGCCTGGGCCGACCGTCACCGGTTGGCACGCCGGTAGGCGTCCGCATGGATTCCCTGCTGCTGTCACAGGGACAGCGAACAGGAGTTCCGGACGGCTCGCGCCGTCAGCGCGCGGTGCAAGGGGACCGCGAAGGCAATGACGAACAGGCCGAAGACAGTGATGGGCAGCAGCCAGAACAACTGCGCGGGGCCATCCCTCAGCCAGTGGCGGTTACCCCACCAGTTCGCGCTGACGTCCAACATCATCAAGGCACTTGCCAGCCAGATCCCTTCCCGCCGCACAAGCCCCAGGAGCACGGCAGCCAACGGATCGAGGAACACCAAGCCGACGAAGAACACCTGCACGGAGACCGGAGGGAACGACGCATAGGCGTGGATGCCGCCACGAAGCAGATCTGCGAGGTGAGAGGCCGTTCCCTCAGCGAAACCGATCAAGTAGACCGCGAGAACCCATCGCGCCCACAACGGCTGTGCGACCCACCGTTCCCGCACCTCAAACTCCACCGTGTCACCCTAAACGAGCGCCCGAGCCCCCGCGGACGGGACACCCGCCCCCCGACCGCGTCACCGACGCCGTCCCAGTGAGATGCCTCCAGTGGGCTCCGGCTGACCGTCACCGATCACCGGTCCCGCCGGCCTGCCGGTCGGCGGGACCGCAACACTCAGGTGCCCGAGCGCAGCTGGTCCAGTTCGCTGCCGATCGCGTCCCGCAGCACGTCATGCTGCGGACCGAGCCTGAACTGTTCGTCACTCCACCGTTCACGCGGATAGAGCCACACAGGCTTGCCCACCACATCGGCCGGCTCCCATGCGAACCGCGGCCAGACATGCGCATGCAAGAACCGATCCGTGTTCCCCAGGATCTCCAGGTTGACCCGCCGGAAAGCCGGGTCCAGCCCCCCTGCAGGCACGCTCGACCGCTTCACCGAGCTGGTCCATGTCGGACAGGAACGACAGCCGCTTCGCCCTCGGCAGGTCCGACAACCGCTGCACATCCGGCTCGTCCACCAGCAGGACCGAGTAGCCAGGCAGGAACTGAACATCCCCGATCACCGCGAACCCCGACGTCAACCGTCGCAGCACGGTCGGGTTCTCACCTCTCAGCGCGGTCCCGATCCGATCCGTCCGCCAGTCATCAGTCACGGCCGAAACCTACATTCCGGGGATCGAGGTCCGCTCCTCGATCCCCGTCTTCCTCACACAGTTCAACGACCGAACGCGTGGGACGAGGAGCGGCCCCGGCCGTTTTCGAGGCTCTGTCCGCAGTTCCGTGAATCCCCAGGTCAGCGGCGGGAAGGCGGGGATCGTTTCGGCAGCGCAGAGTCGCGACTTGGTCGAGCAGGCCCCGGTTGTCCGGGTAGGCGGTCGCTTCGGCGGCGGGGATATGGCCGAAGCCGTCGAAGGACCCCGGCCCCCGACGGCGGCCGTCTGCCCGTCCTGGTCTGGATCCACGCCGGTGCTTATGCCTTTGGTTATCCGCTTGAACGGGTGTCGGTGGACATGCAGGCTGTGGCGGTGATTCTCGAGCTGTCTCCTGCCTTTCTGACCTGGGACGAGGCGGACCCCGCCCGTCATCCCTTCGACCAGGCCTCCGCAACGCGGATAGTGCGCTCGCTCGGGCCGGCCCGGCGAGTGCCGCGCCGCCCCGACGTCCCCCTCGCCCACCCGGCGATGAGCGCCTGGAGCCACGACGAGGCCCAGCTCTGGGCCGACGCCATGTCGCACGCCCTCGTCGAACGCTACGGCCGTTGGACCGTGGGCTGGCGCTGGGCGCACGACGAAGGGGACTTCGACGGCGGGCCGGTCGGAAGCTGGTGCTGCCCGCGGGACTCGATCACCACCTCGGAGGAGACCCTCGCCCGTGTCGTCGCGGCGCTGTGCGAGTGGCGCGAGTGGTTGGAGACCCTGGCCGGATGGTTCGAGGCGTACCCGCTGGAGCTGGCTGCCGTCGAGGACCAACGGATCTTGTGGGAGCGCGCTGCCGCAAACCTGATCCTGCAGGTGACCGACCGCACCGGGTCCGGCAGCGGCTGGCACAGGCACTGCCGTCAAGTGCTCACGTGGTTCCTCAGCCGCTGGCAGGTCTCACCCGACGTCGCGCAGGATCTGGTCGACGAGGCGATCGGCGGGCGGTTCCTGAGCTGGACCGGCCCTGACACGGTGCTGGTCGACGACGTCGCCGAGCGGCTCGCGCTGTCCCTGCGGCCGGACGACCGCACGTCGTCCGACGAGCCCGTACCGGACCACCTGGAGCGCTGGCTAGCGGTGCGCGAGGCCGTGCCGTGGCACGAAAGCCCGGACCGCACTGCCGCCACACCGGTGAGCCTCCCGCGCGACGGCGCAGCCGAGCACATCCGCATGTTCGACGGCGCTCTGGATCCCGCTCGCGCGGACGGACTGCTCGCTGCCCTGCACATGCTGCGGGCCGACGCGGCGCGCGGCGCCCGGCTGGATTTCGAACTGCTCAGCGGTTGGCAGCAGCATGTCCTTCACACACCCCAGCCACCGGCGTTCCGCAGCTTGCCCGCGTTCGCCAAGCGGGGCCGGGAACGCTACGGCGTCGGCCCGGACACCCGCGCCCGGCTGGATGCCTGCCTGGCCGAGAGCGCGACGGACGGCGGGCGGCCCCTCCCCCTGACCGCCCGCGCAGCACGTGCCTACCTCGACGTCTGTTTCTTCCACCCCTTCGACGACGGCAACGCCCGGTCCGCCTTCCTCACCCTGGTCTTCGTTCTCGCCCGCGAGGGCGTCACGCTCAGCGGGGCCAGCCTGCTCCGACACGTCACCTTCCGAGCGACCGAGCCCCAGGACGCGTTGACGCTCGCCCGGTACGTCGACGTCTACCTGGCCGCGACCTGACGAGGCAGTGCCTGCCTCAGCCCCCCAGTGCCCTGGTACTCCAGCGGGGCTTCGCTGTCCGGCCTGGTCAGCGGTGTCGTCAGGAGCGGAGCGGGCTGGCGGTGGGGCAGGGTGGTAACCGCCCAGCGACCCAGCCTGCACCTCATTCAGGAGATGGGCCTCGCCGCATCAGGGCCAACGCCGAGGTGAGACGCGGGCACACGCTCGAAGAGCCGGCGACGTCGCCGTCAGCGCCGCGTACCTCAGGCCGGTTCAGCGCATCCAGGTGCTGTACTCCATGACATCGCCCGCCTTGACGCCGTACCGAGGTTCGGACTTGGTGAAGGTGGTCTCCAGCCCGAGCACCGCCCCGGTGGCCGAGTCCATGATCAGCATGCGCCGGGTGTCGGAACCCATGGAGACGGACGCCTGTCCGGACCGTCCCAACCGGTCCGTGACCTGCCCGACGGGCCGCAGCCCGTCCGCGTCCGCGAGCAGCTGCGCCAGCGCCGCCGACTCGGCCGCGCCCAGCGTCCAGTGGTTCAGCAACTCCTGAACTGCGTCCAGCAGTTCGGGCGTCGACAGGGCGGTGTGGCTGTACGCGGTCTCCTGGAGGTAGGCCCGCAGTCCCGCCACGTCGGCCGGCGGCCGGGCCTCGGGCGGGGCGTCACTCCAACTGGGCGGGTACGTAAGGTCGCTCAGCACATGGCCGTCCTCGACCGTGCGCGGGGCGCCGCCCTCGTCCGTGAGCACCGGCCTACCCGGATGACGCGGATCGGTGGCGACGACCAGTTCCGTGCGACTGGCGTCCGCCTTCCAGCGCACGATGCGCTCCTCGGGCAGGGTGATCGGCGGCTTGTCGTCGGACATGCCCATGCTCCAGGACTGCACGTGCGTCCCCTTCCGCAGTGCGGGGGCCCCGTCGGCCGCGGCTGCCCGCGCCCGTTCGGCCAACTCCGCCAGGCCCACCGGAGTGGAGTCGGCCCGAACGACCAAGGGCAGCGGGGCCGCTACCGCCGGGGTGGTCGTGGAGCCGCTGAACAGCAGCCCGGCCACGGTCGCCGCCACGACGACAACGGCCGCAAGACTCCACGCCATCCGTCGCCGCCAGGGCGCCCGGTTGCGCAGCAGCCGGTCCAGTTGCCGTTCGGCGTGGTGGTCCAACGGCCCGTCGCCGTAGTGCGGGCCGTCGGGCAGGGCCGGGTTGGCCGCACGCAGAAGGTCGAGTTCGTCAGCCATGGCCGTGGTCCTTCGAGGGGGTCGCCGCTGCGGCGGTACGGGCGGGAGACGGGACAGGCGCGCCACCCTGTGCCCGGGGCCGCGATACACGCAGGTCGTTCATCACGGTCGCGCCCCCTTCCGCTGCGCAGTGGGCGTGGCGGCGGTGGTGGTGGGGCGCAGCCGGTCGAGTTCGGCTCTCAGGCGGTGCCTGGCGCGGTGAAGCCGCATCGCCGCCGCGCGAGTGCCGCAGCCGAGGGCGACGGCGATTTCATCGACGGCCAGGTCCTCCCAGCTCGTCAGGCGCAGCACCTCCTGGTCGGCCGGGGAGAGCCGGGCCAGTGCGTCCAGGACCCAGGCGCCGGGACTCTCGGCGTCGGGACCTGCGACGACCTGCCGGCCGTGGGCGGTCACGTCGTTGCCCAGCCGGGCGAGGAGTCGTCGGCGCCGCCCGTAGCCGCGGACCGTGTTGGCCAGACAGTTACGTGCCACCCCGTACAACCAGGGCAGCGGAGACTGCGGCAGGTCGCCGCGGCGTCGCCAGGCAACGGTGAAGACGTCCGCCACCACTTCCTCGACCTCGTCGGGCCGCCCGTCCAGTCGCCGCGCAACGTAGCGGCTGACCGCCCAGTAGTGCTCGCGATAGGCAGCGGCGAAGGTTTCGTCGTTGCTCATGTTCTGTTCGTGTCCGGCATCCGCTCGATCGTCACACCCCTTCCCGTGATTCTCGTCGCGCGGTCGATGTGTGACGCCTGGGCCGGGACCGTACACAGACAGCGCGTGAGAGATTTCAAGAGCATCAAGTCGCTGACGACCACCGACCACAAGACCATCGGTACGTTGTACCTGGTGACGTCGTTCGCGTTCTTCTGCATCGGCGGCGTCATGGCGCTCCTCATGCGCGCCGAGCTGGCCCGTCCGGGCCTGCAGATCATGTCGAACGAGCAGTTCAACCAGGCGTTCACGATGCACGGCACGATCATGCTGCTGATGTTCGCGACGCCGCTGTTCGCCGGTTTCACGAACTGGATCATGCCGCTGCAGATCGGCGCGTCCACGGCCGGTGCGCATCTCCTCGATGAGCGGTTCGGGCAGGCCCTGGGCGACGCGCAGCTGAACGCCGTCGGGGACGAGGGGGAAGGCAGGCAGGACGCGTACGCACAGGACCTCCGAAGGGCCGGCGAGGTGCACGGGCTTGGCCGTGGCGTCGGTGTCCTCCAGGGTCTGCATACCCACCATGGCCAGCGCCTACGGCCTGCGCCGAACCGTCCGGAACGAGGCCGCCGACGGCTGGCGCACCCGGCGGAACATCGCTTCCCGGCCCCAGCCGCTCCCCGGCGATGAAGCTCGCTGGAGGTGGGAGGGGCTGGTCGGGGGCGGCTGTAACACGGCTGCCTTGCCAGGTTTGCCGACCGTTCCCAGGTCTGGCTTGCTGAAGGGAGTGGTTGTCCTGACCGATGAGAGAAACGGTGGCGTGATGCTCACGTACGAGGAGGCGCTGCAGTTGCTCGCCCATAGGCCGGAAGCTACCAGGACCTATCCCGTGGCGCCGGATGTCCTGGCGAGACTCCCGCTCGACACCTCACCGCGCTTGAGGACCATGGACGAGGGCGAGACGCAGGAGCTGGCCGAACACCTCGAGGTGTCCGAAGAAGCCATCGGGGGGCCTTTGAAGGTGATCGATGCGCAGTGCTCGCACTGCGAGCGCGTCATCACCTTTCTCGACTTCGCCAAGACGGCGGTCGACGACGGGCAGCACGACCTCGCCCGGCTCCGCGAGGTGCTCACCGGCCGTGACGGCGCCTGGATCACCGTGCGAGGCCGTGACGGCGGCCGCCCCGTCCGCTGTGCGCGCTGTGATCGCGTCGTGGTCATGACGAAAGGGGAAGGGGGCGGAGAGTACTCGGAGTATTCGTCCGCCTCCTACGCCTACGCCTGAGGCAGGCGTCGCGGTGGGCGTCGTCTCACGGACGGCATCCTTGTGGGTGTTCGCGGGGCAGGGGAGACGACAGCCGCTCGGCCCGGCCGGTTCACCCAAGAACCCCGGAACCACTATGGCCCGCTGTGACCCAGGACGGCGAGTTCGTCGTCATGGGTGGCGACGGCCCGTTGGCGATGGAGGCGGTTGATCCCGCACTCGAGCGCGTGCCGCTGGGCCCCGGTCCCAAGATCCATGACGCTCAGGCACATCGCCGCCACGGCCACTGGTCCCGTCCCTCCCATTCGGTCCGGCGACCGCATACCGTCCATGAGCTGCCGCCGCGTCCACACCTGCGCACGCCCCGGCGCGATGCCCCGAGACAGGAGAGGCTCAAGCCGGGCCCACTGGCCGTTCGTCAGATCCCCCCGTCCCACAGGACGTGATCGTCGACGAACGAGTCCACCTTCGCGGCCGACTCTAGCGGTCCACCTCGTACCGGCCGACCTCCAGGAAGTACCGCAGTTGCTCGGGCGTTCCGTCCACGACCTGCTGCGCCGCAGACCGGAGGGCCGCGCTGATGGTCGGGTCGGCCAGGATACGGAAGACGGCGACGCGGTCGTCCTCGGCCCGGGCCAGGCGGTAGCCCGTCTCCAGGAAGGCCCGCAAAGCCTCCGGGGTACCGATGTCGAGAGCCTTGCCGGCCTCCCGCAGCACCGCCTTACCCGAGTTCTTGTCGGCCAGGATACGCGCGATCGCGACGCCGTCGTCCTCAGCCTGCGCGAGGCGGTAACCGGTCTTGAGGAAGGCGCGCATATCCTCCACCGAGCCGTCGAGGGCCTGGCCGGCTTCGCGGGTGACACGCCTACCGGAGTCCTTGTCAGCCAGGATGCGCGCGATCGCGACGCGAAGGTCGTCCTCGGACATCTCGTCCACCGGCGTATCGGCCGTCGTCGACGCCGTCGCGGTCGTCCCCGAGACGGTGGCCGTCGTACCTGCGGCGAACGCCGGTCCCGCGAAGAGCAGGGCCGGAGTCAGCGCGGTGGCCGTGACGAGCAGGGCGGCGCGGTGCTGTCTGATGGGCCTCATGGCAGGTGCCTCCGTGGTCTTGCGGTCAATACGAAGATCCTCGCTGCTTCGGCCGCCGATGTCATTGCCGGATGCGAGCAGTTCTCGTCGGTCGTCATTGCCGTACTCACACATGGCCGGGCTCCACGCAGGCGGTCAACTTCTCACGCCAGGGCGGCGGTTACATGGCCCCCGGCCCCACGGCCGGTGAGCGACGCCATCGTCGCGTCAGCGAGACGCCGTCCCTGCCGCGGAGAGTTTCAGGTGTCTTCGACCACGCCCATGGCTGGTCGCGCCGCGGTGCAGGAACCGCCGCCCTGGATCACCGAAGGGGACCCCGTGCACATCGCAAAACTGTACGTCGAGCGGAGCGACTGGAACCGACATAGCCACATGACGACCGCGGTCGGGCTCGTGGCGCACCCCCGTGGATTCGCCACCGGGCCACCCGCGCCGACGCCACCGCCCAATACCGACCTCCCCCTCCACCAGCAGGGCTTATCGCGCTCGGATCGCGCTCACCCAGCGGTCGAGGAGCCCGGGGGCACGAGCAATCGAGGCCATCAATCGATCACCCGGGAACGCATGGCCCTCGTGTCCACCCCGAGTCCGCGTCAAGGGCCTTGAGCATTGCTCTCTGGACATCCAGCGCCACCTGTCCCACAGGCGACTCCCACGAGTCTCACCGTGGCCTGTGCCGCCTGGGCCCCCTTTGGCGCCGAACCCCTCCCCCAGCCCTGATCTGCGAGTCTTGTGCGGTGTGCGTCAGACATGGTCGGCAAGGCGTCAAGAACACAGGAGGATGTGTGACGGGGCGGGAAGTGCCCGACGAGTATCTGGAAGGATATGTCCAGTTACTGACAGAGGTGTGTGCGACCGGTCGCCGACTCACCCGCGACGAGTTGGAATCTCTGCGAACCCGTGGGGAGCGCGCCGCCGAAGCCGGCTTCGGCCTGCGAGCCGTCGTCCATCGACACCTTGCCGTCGCCCGTGACCACTGGCCCGTCCTCTCCGCAGCGGCGGGTGATCGCGCGCTCGCCGCCGTCGAGCAGGCACTCGACGCCTTCGCCGAAGGGCACGAACGGGCGCAACTGCTGGCCGCGCGTCAGGACAAGGCGGTGCGGCGGGAGTTCATCGACGACCTGCTCTACGGGCGCAGCGACCTGGGTCGATTGTCCGAACGGGCGGAACGCTTCGGCTTGCTGCTCTCGCGCGCCCACGCCGTCGCCGTCGCCCAGGGCCGCAAGCCGGTCGAGGAGACCGACTCGGCCGCCCGGCAGGTGGAGAGCGCCGTGGTCGCACGGTTCGGCGAGCGACGCATTCTGCTCACGACCAAGGACGGCCGACTGATCTGCATCGCGCCCGGAGACCAGGACGACGTGCTGGACTTCTTCGCCAAGCAGGCCTCCACGGCCACCGAGGGCTGCCAGGTCGCCATCGGACGCCCGCACCCCGGTGCAGGAGGAGTCGTCCACTCCTACGAAGAGGCGCTCAACGCCCTCGACCTGGCACACCGGCTCCAGATCCGCGAGCCGGTGCTGCGCGCCGTCGACCTCCTCGTCTACCCGGTCCTGACCCGCGATCGCCAGGCCATGGCCGACCTCGTCGGCAACACCCTCGGCCCGCTGCTGAGCGCACGAGGCGGCGCCCAGCCCCTCATCGAGACTCTGACGGCGTACTTCGACTCCGGCTGCGTCGCCGCCGAGGCGGCCCGGCGGCTGAACCTGAGCGTGCGCGCCCTCACCTACCGCCTGGAGCGCATCCACAAGATCACCGGCGCCGACCCCGGTGATCCAGTTCACCGCTACACCCTGCAGACCGCGGTGATCGGCGCCCGGCTCCTCGGATGGCCCGACGAGGAGGTGTGACGACCGACAGGCCACCGCGCATCGCCGAGTCGTTCGAGGGCCGGCGATGAGGGCGACGCCGGCCGCACCACCGATGCCGGGCTCCGCACCACCGACGCGGAGCCCGGTCTCAGCAGATAGCCGATGAGACCCACTACGCGACCCAGGGAAGCGGACGTTGCCTGCGATGGCGTCCGGACGGTACCACTGGTACCGTGGGTACCATGTCGGACGCCAAAGCGATGAATCTACGCTTCCCCGACCCCGGGCAGCGGGCGGCCATCGCGGCGGCCGCCAAGCAGGCTGGGGTCAGCATGCAGGAGTACATCCTCTCGGCCGCCTACGACCGGGCGACCGCGGTCGAGCAGCGGTTCCTGGAGGGCTTCACAGCGTCCATGGCGCGCAGCGGCGCGGCTTTCGCGGCCGAGCCCAGCAGCATCGACGTCAGCGCGGACCAGCGGGCGGTGGAGCAGGAGGCGCTGCGGGAGCTTGAGCAGCAGGAGCGGGGCCACGCCGCGTGAGCGAGCTGGAACCTCGCCATCCCCTCGACGTCACGTTCCTCCTGCACGCCGCCGAACTGCTCGACGGTGATCCCCCGGTAGACGACTACGGACCGCTGTATGCGGCCGTCGCCCGGGTCAACGCCCGGGCGATGGAGCGGGACATCTACGGCTCGCTTCACCTCAGGGCCGCCGCCCTGCTGCACACCCTGGCGAAGCTGCCGTGCCTGGAACACTCGAACGAGGCCTTCGCCTGGCACGCCACCGAGGCCTACCTCGCCCTCAACGCACACACCCTCGACTACCCGCCCAAGGCTGCCGTCGCGCTGGTAAGCGACACGGCTGCGGGAGCGCTCGGCATCGCCCGGATCGCCCGGCAACTGCGCGACTGGACTGCCGCCTGACCGTACGGGACTGCTCTGGCGTTCGCCGCGGCGGGGCACGACGCGCCGTACGGACGTCTGTCCCTCCAGACGCCGCAGGCGCGTGCGTCAACATGCCCGCCTGACGGGTGCCGGCCCGCCTGCTGGGCAGCGTCACCAGTAATGCCGACGGCCGGCGACCGCGTGTCCCATGGAACCCATGATCCACAGGATGGCGCCGATGACCGCGAGGATGATCCCGATCGTCCACAGGATCGATATGCCGGTGACGAAGCCGACTACCAGCAAGATAACGCCGACGAGGAGCATGACGGCCTCCGGTGGGAAGTAGTGCTGCCTCCAGTGTGGACCGCAGCGCCGCGCCGGGGAAGCGTCGGTGTCGGAAATGTCCTGGCCCAGCTCCAGCACCCGGGCGAGTCTGGTCATCACCCAGTGCCCGCGACTCCGACGGCGCCTGCGTCACGGGCTCGCCGCCAGTACGCTCAGGGGCATCAGCGCCAGGGGTACTGCAGATCCACACCTGATCGAATCGCCGGCCTGCTGCTCGTCAGCGGCGGGCGGTGTCGCGACCGGCCACACCCCGTTACGGGCGCGGCTCCCGAACCGTCGACATGAGGTTGCGGGCGAGCACCTCCAGCGCTTCGTGGACCTCCCTCAGACGCTGAGGGTCGTCGGATCCGACTGCCGCGGCGAGCGCCTCCTCGATGCCTGTGGCTCGGACCTGCGCCACGCGCTCGGACACCTCGGCAGCCTGGCGTACCAACACCCTCCGCCGGTCGGCGGGATCGGGCGCCGTCTGGACCGATCCGGCCTCCTTCAGCCGGGCGACGGCCGCGGACACCTGGCCGTCGCCCAGGACTCAGACCCGACTCGGGGGAACGCGGTGCGACTGCAGAACGCCTGGCAGCCCAAGTTCGCCCAGGAAGGCCAGGCGGTCTTCCGCTGGGCCACCAGCGAACTGCCCGCCATCGCCGAGGACGCCTGCCACCGTGCCGGCATCGCCACCACCGACCTCGCCGCACTCGGCACCCACCAGGCCGATCTGCGGATCATCGAGGCACTGACCCGACGCCTCGAGTTGCGCGATGACATCGTGATCGCCCGGGACGTCGTCGATTCCGGCGACACCTCCGCCGCCTCTGTCCCGCTCGCGCTCTCCAAGCTCGTCGAGGGAGGCGAGGTCCCCGCCGGCGCCCCCGTGCTGCTGTTCGGCTTCGGCGGAGGCCTGTCCTGGGCCGGCCAGGTCATCACCTGCCCCTGACAGGCCAGCCGAGGCTCCCCGGCCTGGTCCGGCCCGCACTGGCCCGGGCCCCGCTATGTGACCGATCCACCGGCCACCGAACCCCACGCTCGGCACCGCCCGCTCCCCGGCGACCTCCGCCCCTCCGTCCCCCCGTCCCTCCGTCCCTCCGTCCCTCCGCCGACGGAGTTGTCCATGCGGCATGGGCGACGCGGGCAGGGACGCAGCCGCCTCGGCAGGTTCGTCTGTATGGCGGCTCGAACCGTGGTCGCGCCGAGGTCAGTTCCGGCGAATCCAACGTGTCAGCTTGTCAAGGTATCCCGGCGCCGGCTCAGTGGCGTTCGGCAGCTGCAAACGATGATCCGCTCCCGGCAGAACCTCCACCGTCAGCGTCGCGCGACGGGGGCGCGCCGCATGGCACACGGATGCGCCGAAGACGCGGAGGCTGTCGGCGACCGGAACCAATCGATCTTCGCTGCCGAAAAACGCCAGGTGCGGGCAGCGTAGTCCGAGAAGATCGCCGGTCGGATCGTGGTCCTGTTTGCGTTTGAGGAATCCCCAGAGGCGGTCATCGACGTCGCCCCAGTAGAACGCCAGCCCCGGTGGTCTGCCGGCGTCTTCCACGAGTTGCACCGCCGTCGCGAAGTCTGCGTCACGTCGGCCTGCCTCGATGAGCCCGTCGTACAGGTCCAGAGTGCGATCGATGTCGCACTGGCTGTCCATACGGATCTCCCGCAGGTGGCGGGCCAGGGCGTAGCGTTCCTGCACCGCTGGGCTCGTTCCGGGGCAGCTGTTGGTGATGACCCAAGGCATGTCCTCCCGTGCTGTCGCCGCGCGAAGAACCACCCAGCCACCCTCACTGTGACCGAAAAGCCCCACAGTGCCGGACCGCACCTCGGGTTGAGACCGAAGAAAGCCGAGTGCCGCGACCGCGTCGGTCGCCAGATCGGTCAGGGTGGCGGCGCGCCAGTCGCCGGATGATTCGCCGACGCCTCGCTTGTCGTAGGAAAGCACAGCGATCCCGGCGTCAACCAAGTGCCGGCGCAGCGGAGGGAAGAACGTGCCGTTGTCCCGGTCGGTCGGACCGGACCCGCCGACCAGCACCACACCCGGACAGGCCGACCCGGCGCGCTGCGGCACCACTAATGAACCCGCCAGCCTCACCGATCCGTTGACGAATGTGACGTCTCGCAACTCCACACCTTCCATCGCGCCAGGCTCCTGCTTCCGCGAGGGGCTGCCCTGCATGGTCTGGTCAGGGTTGAGTGAAGGCCATCTCGAGGAGGTCGGCGAGGAGAGCCGCACCGGAGCCGTCGGGGTCGAGGTCGGGGTCGTAGATGGTGAGGTTGACGCCTACGCAGCGTTCCGACTGCACCAAGGTGTGTAGCAGCGCGGCGAGTTCGTCGGGCAGGAGGCCGTCGGGGTCGGGACTGTCGACGGCGGGCATGACCGACGGGTCCAACACGTCCGCGTCCAGATGCACCCAGAATCCCTCGGTCACGGGCACTTCGAGAGTCTGCAGAACCGCGCCCGCCAACTCCTCGACGCCCCACTCGCGGATCTCCCCGACCGTCGCGTTCATGATCTTCAATGCGGTGAGCTCGGCCCGCTCTCCGTCGTAGTCCCGGATGCCGAAGACACGTACATCCTCGTCCCTCACATACGGCTGTAGCCCTTCGAGGTTGGTCAGGTCCGCCTGGCCGCGGCCGGTGGCGATGGCCAGCTCTTCGCCGCCCGCGGCACCGATGCGGTCGGAGTTGCCGGGGTGGCGGAAGTCCGCGGACCCGTCGATGACGGCGAGTCCGTACCGTCCGATGCGGCGAAGCGCGAGCGAGGCGCCCAGCTGGATGGAACAGTCCCCGCCCAGGACGACCGGGAAGTCCCCTGCCCGGACGTGGTGCTCGATGCGGTCGGCGAGCTGGCAGGTGTACGTGGCGATCGCCTCGGCGTTGAACACGCCGTCGCCCTCCCGCCAGTCGCCGCGATCGTAGCGGGGCGGAACGACGACTCCGCCTTCGTACGCCCCGAGCCGCTGCACCAGCCGCTGCTCCCGCAGCGCGCCCGCCAGCTTGTAGCACCCGGGGACGCTGCCCTCGGTCGGCGGCCGGAGGCCGAGATTGGACGGAGCGTCAATGACGACGAGACGGCGCATCCAGCCATTCTGACCGCGCGAGACGGCGCGGGCCACAGGGTTTCCCCACCCGCTCGACCCAGCCTCCCTACGCTCTTCGCAGACATCGACGATAGAGACGCCGTCATCGCGGTTTTGATCCTGCCCTGGAGATGGGTGTCGTGGAAGGGCACGTCAACCCGATCATTCTGTGGAATCGCTGACGGGCATCACCGCCCTGCTGCCCTGCAGCCATGTCAAGCCGCGCGCTTGTGCATCACGCTGAGGTAGTGACGGTCTCGGTGAGACACACGGTTGTCCCGGCCCGGGAGACTGAAGACCGCGCAGACGTCGGCGGGCCGGGTGCGGATGCTGGACTGCCTTCCGAACGTGAGGGTGTCGTTGACGAAGTGCTCGCAACCTGCGGCGTCCAGGGCCGTGACCAGTTCCTCACGGAGCACAGTGGCCTCGAACGACTCCGATTCGGGCAGGACGAGAGAGGGAAGCTTGGCGGTCGAACCGGGCCAAAGGTTGATCCAGATGCCGCTGACCGCCCGCTGGGTGACGGCCAACTCGAGTCCGTCCCAGGCGTACGGGTAGCCGTCGATGTCCGGCCCCTTCAGGCGAATGGCGGGGTGCGGGCGTCCCGGGCCGAGAAGGTCCTCGGCTTCGGTCAGGGGCATTCCGCAGCGAAGAGGGCCGATGCAGCCGGTTCGCGCGAAGTCGACGAGCAGGTTCATCAAGGTCACGGCAGTGACTGTGTCATCCTCCCGGGCCTCTGTGCACTGGTATTCCAGTGGGGTGGGGAACCCGTCCCGCCCTGCCGGACACCGAGCGTGCCGAGTCGGAACGTCGCACTCGCACTCGGTCTCGGTCTGGGTCTCGGTCTCGGTCTGGGTCTCGGTCTCGGTCTCGGTCTGGGTCTCGGTCTCGGTCTCGGTCTCGGTCTCGGTCTCGGTCTCGATCCAGGTCATCTGATGTCGATTGCGTGCCTGGGCATCGGGCGCTCACGCCACCGCGTTCAACAGGTCGGCCAGCACGTCGGGCCGTTCCAGGGCGATGAAGTGGCCTGCTCCCGGCACCTGAGTGAAAGCGGCGGCAGGCAGCAGCTGCCGGTCGGCTTCCCGATCTGAGAGGCGGGACCAGTCCTTCTCCCCGTAGATGAGGTGGACGGGGGCCTTGACCTCTGGGTAGCGCGAGCGGGCCGCGATGAGGCTGGGCAGACTCTGGTACACGGCCCTGGCAACGGTCGGGTAGCCGGGACGTCCGCCCACCTGAAGCAGCTCGTCCAGGTAGTCCGTCCGCAAAGCGGTCTTGTCCCCCAGCCCGCCCCGCAGGATCCTGCGAAGGGCGGCTCTGGGCTCCACCCCGGCGATCACCGGCCCCACCCCTGGGGCGAGAACACCGCTGACCACCACACGGGCGAGGAGACTGGACCGGGCGATCCCGCCCGGGAAGTCGTAGGTGTTCACCGCGACCACGCGCCGTACCCGCTGCGGCAGATCGGCCGCGGTGGTCAGGGCGAGCACCGCTCCCATGGACTCTCCGGCCAGCGTCACGTCGTGGAGGTCGAGCTCGGTGAGGAACCGCTTGACGCCCGCGCGCATCGCCGGCTCGTCGTACGACGCACCGGGCACGATCTCGGAATAGCCCATCCCCGGCAGATCGAGGGCGTACACCGTGTAGTGGTCCGAGATCAGGGGGATGAGGGAGCGGAAGTGCTCTGCCTGCGTGCGCACGGTGTGCAGCAGAACGACGGGAGCACCGGCGCCCGCTCTGAGGTAGCGGAGCGTTCCCTCACCGCTGCGGTGCCCTTTGCGCGGCTGGAGGGTGTGGCTGGTGACACCCGGGAGGTGAATCGTGGGGTGCGGCCCTGTGCTTGGCATCTCTTCGGCTTCCCTTTGTGTGAACTGCTGCGGACAGGTGATCCGGGTACGGCCCGTCCGGAGGGATGTTCAGCGCGTCCCATCCTTTGACCTCAGAGGTAAACCGACCGGTTTCCATCATCATAAACCGATCGGTTTCCCTCCGCAAGGGCGAGGTGGGCATCTCCGCAGCGCAGCACACAGGAATGCGGCGCGAGGGTCATCGCACGCCGGTCGCCGCGTTGCGCTCAAGGCCTACTACGGCACCTTCACCGCCAGCAGCGTCACCGGGGGCGCGCTCTCGAAGGAGTCGGCGACCAGCGATCGCACAGCCGGCCGACGGCGAGGTCCTGGTGCGCTCGCTGTGGTCCGGCGTCAGCCGCGGCACGCCCGACCGCCAAGCGTGTCGATGTCACCCGGAAGCGATTCGGTCCGGATGCATGAGGCTCTGGACACAGCATGCACCGGTCGTTTGGGTGCCGACGTCAACGAGGCGACGGACTTCCTGACACGCCGTGTGCTCTCATCGCCCTCGCGGCCCTCAAGCCCCCTCCGGTTGCCGGGAGTCGGGGGTGTGGGCCATCGAGCGCGGGGAGGGCATGGCCATGGCGCCCGCGCTCGGGAAGGCATACGTCAGCGCCTGCGCATGCCTGCCGCGTCGAGCAGGGTGGTCACCGTGGGCGTGACGAGCCCTGTCAGCCTGTCCGCTCCGACCCCCGCACGGGCACTGGCGCCGTCGAAGACCAGGCTGAGCTGCCGGGCCAGCAGATCGGAGTCGCTCGCCCCGCCCTGTTCGGCCTCGGCACGGAAGAAGGCTGTGAGATTTCCCTTGACCCGGCGGGCCATTCGGCTCGCGGGGTGGCTCTGCTCTTTCAGTTCGATCTGAGCAGCCAGGTAACGACAGCCCTGGAAGTCGGGTTCACCCGCCTCCTCCTCCAGCCGGCCGAAGACGTGCAGGATGCGCTCGCGGGGTGAACGCCCGTCGTCAACCATGGGCAGGAGCTGGGCCACGTAGGAATCGGCTTGCCGCTCCAGGCTCGCCGCCAACAGGTCGCCCTTGCTCTCGAACAGCTGGTACATCGAACGCTTCGACACCCCCGCCGCCCTGCACAGCGTGTCGACGCCGACGCCGACGCCGT
Source organism: Streptomyces sp. NPDC058291 (assembly GCF_042880855.1). Taxonomy (NCBI): domain Bacteria; kingdom Bacillati; phylum Actinomycetota; class Actinomycetes; order Kitasatosporales; family Streptomycetaceae; genus Streptomyces; species Streptomyces sp. NPDC058291. Next base: position 162,119 of record NZ_JBHVYK010000003.1, on the reverse strand, counting down.
ATTGGTGGCTGACTCTGGCCGCCGCCTCCAGCAGTCGCTGTCGGGGACTCGCCTTCGCCTCGCTGGTCATACCGTGAGGTTAACTCGCCCATGACGGAATCAAAACCGATCAGTTTACGACGCATCACCGATGCCGTCGTCGCGTCGTCCTTGGCCGAGCGGACAGGCGCGTTCCGCCCCGTCCCCTTCCCGGGGCGGCGATCTTCTCAAGTACCGCCGGTGATCCTCCGTTGCGGCTCGAACACTCGCCGTCGCCGAGAGGGTGCTTGAGCGGATGAGCGATCAGCTCGCCGACGAGCGCGCCTCGGCCTCGCCGACGCTCGGGCAGGTGGGCGGGCAGGCGGTGATGCTGGTCCCACACCGCACACCGGCCATGGAGGACGCCGCGCTCCCACCGGACTGTCAGCGCATCCTTGCCGTGGTGCGACAGGCCGCCGGACCGGTTATGGCCCGACAGGTCGGCGAAGTGTTGGGAGTGGGCGTCAGCGTGCGGGCCAAGCTGGAGCCGTTACGCGGGAAGCCGGTCAGACTGGCCGGCCGCGGCCGGCTGCGCGAAATGCCCGATGGCCGGTTCACCATCCGCCTTCAGTGGTGCCTGTCAATACCGCTGGCTGCGCCTCGTGGGCCCGACTGGGTGAGGACTGAGTGCACCCGCGGTCCGCGTGCAGGGCCCCAGGCCCCGCACACGGTGCCCCGGAGCGGCTCAGGGGCGCGATGAGTCCTGCCGCCTCCGGCAGTCGTACTGTCGAACCCGTTATCCGAGGAGGACTGCTGATGCGCAGCGTGACCTATTCGATGAGCGTCTCGCTCGACGGCTACATCGTCGGGCCGGACGGCGGCTTCGACTGGACACCGCCCGACGAGGAGCTCTTTCGCTTCGCCACCGACGAGGTGCGCGAGGCGGGCGTCCATCTGTTGGGGCGACGGCTGTACGAGAGCATGCTGTACTGGGAGACCGCCGAGCAGGATCCGTCGCTCGGCTTCTCGACGTCCGAGTTCGCCGCCGTCTGGAAGCAACTCCCCAAGGTGGTGTTCTCCACCACGCTGTCGACGGTACAGGGCAATGCCCGTCTGGCCACCGGCAGTCTCACGGAGGAGATCGAGCGGTTGCGATCCGAACCGGGGGACGGCAACATCGCGATCGGCGGCGCGACTCTCGCCGCCGAGGCGGCCGCGTCAGGTCTGATCGACGAGTACCGGGCCAGGGTCTACCCGGTGCTGGTCGGCGGTGGGATCCCGTTCTTCCCCCGGCGCGAACAGCGGGTGGATCTCGAACTCGTCGAGACCCGGACCTTCGGCTCGAAAGTCGTCTACCTCCGCCACCGTGTGGCGCGTTAGCCACCTCGTCGACCGGGCCGGCCCGACCCCTGGGGCGAACGGGCCCGCCACGGTTCCGCGAAGAGTTCGGCCACGCCCCTCCGGCGCGGAAGGCTCGCACAGGGGGTCGGGTAACCGGTCCCGGGGGATCGAGGGCTTCCCTGAGCCGACGTGGGAGGCGGTGCGCCGTCTGCGGGAGGAGTTCGCCCCGTGGGCCGGTCACCGGTTGGTGCTGGACCCGGTGGCCGACCTGTCCGCGAACGTTGCGGCGGCCCTCGGGTCCCTCCCCGCGACAGCGCGGCGCTGCAGCGATGCGCGCGCGAGCCCTCGGCGTGCCGCCTCGACGGCAGCGGCTCGTACGCCGCCCGTGAGGTCGCCGTCCACGGGAACGCCCCGGCGACCCGGCCGGCCCCCTTCGCCGCCGAGGGGCCTCACTTCGGCCTGGACGCTCACCGGTTGGCCGGCACCGCACCGCCCGGGGTCCGTCACTTCGTCGCACCCCGGGCGAAACCGTTGTAGATGTACCGCTGGAGGAAGAGGAAGGCGGCCAGCGTCGGCACGATGACCAGCACCGCTCCCGCGGAGATGTTCTCCCAGTGCGCGCCGAAAGGCCCCTTGAAGCGGAACAGCGCGGTGGAGATGGTCCCCAGCTCCTCCGAGGGCATGTAGAGGAAGGGGATGTAGAAGTCGTTGTAGACCGTGATGCCCTTGATGATCACCACGGTGGCGATGGCCGGCTTGAGCAGGGGGAAGATGATCCGCCAGTAGATGGTGAAGGCGTTGGCGCCGTCCAGGCGCGCCGCCTCGTCCAGGGACACGGGGATGCCGCGCATGAACTGCAGGAAGATGTAGACGGAGACGATGTCGGTCCCCATGTACAGCAGGATCGGCGCCCACCGCGTGTCGAACAGCCCGAAGCTGTTGACGACCTGGAAGGTGGCGACCTGCGTGGTCACCCCGGGGACGAGGGTGGCGATGAGGAAGAGGGCGACGACGAGCTTCTTCAGGCGGAACTCGAACCGGTCGATGGCGTAGGCCGTGAGCGAGCCGATGATCACCGTGCCGCTGATGGAGAACAGCAGGATGAATGCCGTGTTGCCGAAGGCGGTGAGCATGTGGCCGTCCTGGAAGGCGGTCACGTAGTTGTCGAAGTTGAGGAAGTCGTGCGGGAGAGAGAGCGCGCCCGTCTCGGTCATCTCCCTGGACGTCTTCAGAGACGTGAGGAAGACGACGCCCAGAGGCAGCAGCACGACGAGGGACGCGACGACCAGGGACAGGTAGACGAGTGCGCTGCCGATCCACGGGCGCCGGGCGGTGGGCGGTGCGGGGATGGTCATACGAGGTCCGTCCTCTCGTCGGGCACCAATCGGCGCTGGACCCAGGTGATCAGCACGATGATCAGGAGGAGTACGACGGCGGCGGCGGACGCGAGGCCCGTCTTGTTGAACTGGAACGCCAGTTTGATGGTCTGGATGACGAAGGTCTGGGTGCCGGTCGCGCCGCCCGTCATGATCCAGGGGATCTCGAAGACGGCGAGCGAGCCAGAGACCGCGAGGATGACGCTGAGGCTGAGCACGGGCCTGATGCTGGGCGCGATGATGTGCCGGAACTGCTGGCGGCGGGTGGCGCCGTCGAGTTGCGCGGCTTCGTACAGCTCTGCCGGGATCGACTGGATGGCGCCGAGGAAGAGGACGAAGTTCAGGCCCGTGAAGCGCCACACCGACACGCCCGCCAGGGAGGTGTTCGCCGACTCGGGGCTGCCCAGCCAGGCGTGGCCGCCGCCCGCCCCGAACCAGGACAGCACGGAGTCCAGCGTGCCGCCGTCCTGGAAGAAGTAGAGGAAGACGAAGCCGATCGCCACTCCGTTGATCAGGTAGGGAAAGAAGAGGATGCCCTTGAAGAGGTTGCGCAGCCGCAGGTCGAAGCTGAGCACCGTGGCGAAGTAGAGGGCGATCGTGATCTGCACGAACGAGGCGGCCAGGTAGTAGAAGCTCACGAAGAACACGCGGAACAGCTCGGGCCGCGTGAAGATCTGTTGGTAGTTGTCAAGACCGACCATCCGCCGGTCCGGACTCACGCCGTCCCAGTCGGTGAAACTGTAGAAGATCATGTTGCCCACGGGGACGTAGGTGAACGTGATCAGCAGGATCAGCGGGCCGGCGAGGAACAGCCAGGGCGTCAGCCGCCGCAGGGGGTGCGTTCGCCGGGAACGCGGGGCTGCGCCACGGCCGGGAGCGCCGCCGGCCGGGGTGCGCGACACCCGGGCGGCGGGTCGTGGACCGCGTCGGGAGACTTTGCTCGTCGTGTCCGTCATGACGGCCTTTCTGGTGCGGGTCGGCGCGAGGCGGCGAAGAGGACCGGGCCGCCGCCGAATGTGCCGTCGGCGGTGGCCCGTTGCTGCACCGGTCAGGAGCCGGCGGTCTTCGCCGCCTCGTTCCACCGCTTGCCGAGGTCCCTCAGGTAGTCGTCGAGGTCGCCCTTCTGCGCTCCGCGGGCCATGTCGATCAGCTTCTGCCGGTAGTCAGGCGTGTTGAGGCCGATCTCGGCGGCCTTGTCGATGGCGTTGACCTGGCCCGTCCTGCTCTGCGACACCTCGACGAGCTTGACTCCGGCGTCGGTGTACGGCTTCAGCGTCGACGGCAGGGCACTGGCCTTCAGCGTCGGCACGGAGCCCTCGTTCTGCGCGAAGCCGGACTTGTCGGTGAACCAGTCGACCCATGCGCGAGCGGCCGCCTTGTGGTCGGAGTGGATGCTCACCGCCTGCAGGTAGTCGGCCGAGACGACGGAGCAGAACTTCCCGCCGACCTGGGCGGGGAACGGCATGAAGCCGATGTCGTCCGGGTCGGCGCCGGCCTTTTCGGCGGCGTCCTGCATCTGCGTGATCGCCCATGAGCCGAGCAGCATCGTCGCGATGTCGCCCTTGGCGATCATGCCCTTGGACGCCTCCCAGTTGGTGGTGCTCGGGTCCTTCTCCGACAGCTTGGCGTGGACGACGTCGTACAGGAGGGTGTCGGCGACGCTCAGGTCGCTGCCCTTGGCCCATGGGTCGGCGGTGACGAGTTTGTTGCTGGCCTGCGCGTCGCAGGAGACGGATCCGAGGATGCCGGTCCAGGGAGAGGTCAGCGGCCAGGCGTCCTTGAAGTTCGTGTAGTAGGGCACCGCGTCGGTCTTGGCCTTGATCTCCCTGAGGTCCTCGAGGAACCGGTCGGGCGTGGTGGGCCAGTCGGTGACGCCGGCCTTCTTCCAGACGGCCTTGTTGTAGACGAATCCGTTCGCGTTGCCGACGGTGGCCACACCGTAGACCTTGCCGCCGACCGCGCTCTTGTCGATGAACCGGTACTTCGCGCCGAGCTGCGTCTCACTTCCCAGGGAGGCGAAGAACTTCGGGTAGTCGTCCTTGGCTATGGCGTTCGGGATCATCAGGACGTCACCGTACTGGTCGGTGTTCATACGGATCTTGACTTCGCCCTCGTAGTCGGTGATGGCCTCGAACTTGACCTTCACCTTGGGGTAGACCTTGTTGAACTCGGCCGCGTACTTGGCCATCGTGCCGTTCTGCACCAGGTCGGTCCGGTGCGTGAGGACCTTGATCTCGCCGGACACCTTCCCCGGATCAGCAGGAGCGTTCGCGGTCTCGCCCGTCGTCCCGGCTCCACCGCTGCACCCCGCGACGGCCAGCATCGCGGCGGTGATCAGCACGCCAGAAAGCGACTTCTTCCCCATGTGCCCAACTCCCTTCAGGGTTACGGCTCCGGACTGCGAGTGGGAACGACGGCACTATGGCAGTCCCAGATAAACCGGTACAGCTTCCCGTCCGCCTGCGATGCGGAATCGTTACCCGGAGGCCCATCAGTCCAGGACAAGAGCGGTGCACTAGGGCAACTTCCCGGATGCAGTGCCCTCCTTTCTGGAGCTGAACCGGTTTATGGACAGCGGCCAGAACTACCCGCTACTTTGTGCTCGGCCGATCACCGACAGGCCCGGAGTCGCTTCGATGGGAGCCGCACATGAAGGACGTCACCCCTCTTCCCGAGGGCTGGAGCCTGCACCACGACGGGTCGCCGCTGCCCGCTCAGGTCCCGGGATGCGTCCACACCGACCTGCTCGCCGCCGGACTGATCCCCGACCCGTTCCTCGGCACGAACGAGCACGAGGTGGCCTGGGTCGGCCGCCGCGCCTGGACCTACACCCGCCCCCTGCACCCGGGGACTTCCGCGCACGAGCGCACCGATCTGGTCTTCGACGGGCTGGACACCGCGGCCGAGATCGCCCTGGACGGCGACGTCCTCGGGCGCACGCGCAACATGCACCGCTCCTACCGCTTCGACGTCACCGGACGAGGCGGTGAACTCAGCGTGCGGTTCGCCTCCGCCTACACCGAGGCCGCAGCGGTGAGCGAACTCGTCGGTGAGCGGCCCAACGTCTATCCCGAACCCTCCCAGTACATCCGCAAGATGGCCTGCAGCTTCGGCTGGGACTGGGGGCCCACGGTCGTGACCGCCGGCATCTGGAAGCCGGTCCGGCTGGAGAACTGGTCCACCGCCCGCCTGGCCCGGGTCCGGCCCCTGGTGACGGTCACGGACGGCGCCGGCCGGGTGGAACTGCACATCGAGGTGGAGCGCACCGAGTCCGGCGCGGACCGCATCCTGACGGCTCGGGCCACGGTGGCCGGCGTGGAAGCGACCGCCGTCCTGGACGGCGACCGGGGAACCGCCGTCCTGGACGTACCCCGCCCCGAGCTGTGGTGGCCACGCGGATACGGCCAACAACCGCTGCACGACGTTGAGTTGCTGCTTCTGGACGCCACCGACGAGACCTCGGAGCCCGTGCCGCTCGACGCCTGGCGCCGCCGGATCGGCTTCCGCACAGTCCGCCTGGACCGGTCCGAGGACGAGCACGGCACGGGCTTCACCTTCGTGGTCAACGGCGTCCGGATCTTCGCGCGGGGCGTCAACTGGATCCCCGACGACGTCCTGCCGTCCCGCGTCACCTCCGAGTCCTGCCGGCGCCGCCTCGAACAGGCCGCGGCGGCCAACATCGACCTCGTACGCGTCTGGGGCGGCGGCCTCTACGAGAGCGACGCCTTCTACGACGCCTGCGACGAGCTGGGACTGATGGTGTGGCAGGACTTCCTGTTCGCCTGCGCGGCCTACTCCGAGGAGCAACCGCTGCGCGACGAGGTGGAGGCGGAGGCCCGCGAGAACGTCGTACGGCTCATGCCGCACCCCTCCCTGGTCCTGTGGAACGGCAACAACGAGAACCTGTGGGGCTTCCGGGACTGGGGCTGGGAGCCCGAGCTGGCGGGCGACTCCTGGGGGGAGGGCTACTACCTCGGCCTGCTCCCCCGGATCGTGGCCGAACTGGACCCCACCCGGCCCTACAGCGCCGGCAGCCCCTGGTCCGGCTCCTGGGACCACCACCCGAACGACCCGGCGCACGGCACCCACCACTCCTGGGAGGTGTGGAACCGCCTCGACTACAGCGGGTACCGGGCGAGTGTGCCGCGCTTCGTCGCGGAGTTCGGCTGGCAGGCGCCCCCCGCCGTCTCGACGCTGCGCCGCGCGCTGCCCGACGAGGAACTGGCCCCCGACTCCCCCGGCATGCTGCACCACCAAAAGGCCGAGGACGGCAACGGCAAGCTCAACCGCGGCGTCGCCCACCACTTCACGCTGCCCGACGGCGACTTCGACCGCTGGCACTACCTCACCCAAGTCGTCCAGGCGCGCGCGGTGGCCGCCGGAATCGAGCACTGGCGATCCCACTGGCCGCGGTGCGCGGGCACGATCGTCTGGCAGCTCAACGACTGCTGGCCGGTCAGCTCCTGGGCGGCGATCGACGGGGACGGACGGCTCAAGCCGCTCTACCACGAGCTGCGTCGTGTCTACGCCGACCGCCTGCTGACCGTCCAGCCCGAAGGCGACGGCCTGAGCGTGGCCCTGGTCAACCAGTCCGCCGACGGCTGGAGCGCCGAGATCCTCCTTCGACGCCTGACCACCGACGGCGCGACGCTGGCGCAGACCCGCCTCCCCGTCCGCGCCGACACGAGAAGCGTGACCCGGCTCGCCGTCCCGGACGACCTGCTGCCCACCCCCTCCTCTCCCAAGGAGTACCTGCTCGCCGAGGCGGACGGCCTGCGCGCCTTCCACTTCCCCGCCCGCGACAAGGACACCGACTACCCCGAGCCGCGCTTCGAGGTGGCGGTGCAGCCCGTCACCGCCGCCGGGGATAGGGTCGACGTCGTGGTGACAGCGCACACACTGGTACGAGACCTGCTGCTCCAGGCCGACAGGCTCGGCCCGGACGCCGCAGCCGACCGCGGCCTCCTCACTCTCCTGCCCGGCGAGCGGGCCCGGATCACGGTCAGCGGCGTGTCCGGCGTGTCGGCTCAGCGGGTGCGGGAAGCGATCTTCTGCGTGGAGGGGTCGTGAGCGCCCCACCGGCCCGGATCACCATCAAGGACGTCGCCGCCCGGGCCGGCGTGTCCAAGGGCGCCGTCTCGCTCGCCTTCAACCAGCGGCCAGGTCTATCCGAGGCGACACGCGAGCGCATCTTCGCCGCCGCGCGGGAACTGGGCTGGGAGCCGGACCTGTCCGCGCGCAGCCTGTCGAACCGGCGGGTGGACGCCGTGGGCCTCGCGATCTGCCGTCCGGCGCGCCTTCTCGGGCTCGAACCGTTCTACATGGAGTTCATCTCCGGGATCGAGAGCGTGCTCACCGAGCACTCCTGCTCGCTGCTGCTGCGTCTGGTCCGTGACCTCGACGAGGAGACGGCGCTGCAGGCAAGGTGGTGGCGAGGCCGGCAGGTGGCCGGCTCCATCCTCGTGGACTTCCACGAGGACGACGCCCGCGTCCCGGCCCTCAAGGACCTCGGGCTGCCGGCGGTGGCCGTCGGACACCCCTCGCTGACCGGCGGCCTCGTTTCCGTGTGGACCGACGACGCCACCGCCGTCGCCCAGGCCGTCCGCTACCTGGCGGCGCTCGGACACCGCCGGATCGCCCGCGTGGGCGGCCCGCTCTCCCTCGGCCACAGCGGCATCCGGTCCGCCTCGTTCGAGTCGACGATGGCCGAGCTCGGCCTGGAGGAGGCCCAGCAGATCGCCACCGGTTTCGCGGGCGAGGAGGGCGCCCGCGCGACCAGAGCCCTGCTGTTGTCCGCCCGGCGACCGACCGCGATCCTGTACGACAACGACATCATGGCCGTGGCGGGAGCCGCGGTCGCGGCCGAGATGGGCCTGTCGGTACCTCACGATCTGTCACTGCTGGCCTGGGACGACTCCCAGCTGTGCCGGCTCACGCACCCGACCCTGTCGGCCATGAGCCACGACGTCCACGGCTTCGGCGCCGAGGTCGCACGCACGCTCTTCGCGGTCCTGGCCGGGGAGGAGGTCGAGTCCCACCAGGTGCCGACCCCGGCCCTGACCCCACGCGGATCGACCGCGCCGCCCCCGGCCTGACGCGCGTACCTCGGAAGACGACACAGGCACCGGCCGCCGGACAGGTCCGGGAAGGCAGGTGGCCGGGGCCGCGGCCGTGCATGGGGTCGCAAGGCGTCCGCACTGCGATCGCATCGGGCATGGAGTATCTACGCTGCATTACTCCACGGCGTCCGGACCTTCGACCGTAAACGTGACAAAGTCGACTTCAGCATCAGAGGGCAGGCCGGGATAGTGGCCCTGGAGGCCCTCCTTGAGCTGGTCGATGCTCGTGAAACCATCGAGCCGAGCCTGTTCGGCGGTGAGGCGATCGAGCCGGTGGCGTTCGACGCCGGTGACGGTGCCTTTCAACGTGCGGTGGGCCTCGTCGTCCTCGAAAAGGAAGATTGCGGGACCCGGCGCGATCGGATCTTCATAACGGACGGTGGAGGTCTTCCGCGCGGTGGCGATGTCCTCGTAGTAGCGCTTGTTGAACCGAACGATTCGACGCGCATCCGCATCGGGGAAGAAGTAGGTGTCCGGCAAGAGCTTCCGAATCGGGCGCAGTGTCGGCCCGTCGTCGGTCGGTACGGCGACGAAGACGTCGGGATGGAGATCGAGAAGCGCTTGGCGACAGCGGCCGCATGGCGGGATCAGGCCGCGGCCCCGATCTCCCGCGGCAGCGATGGTGACGAGCGGGCCGGCTCCCGCTGCTGCGGCGACACCCAGTACGACGAGCTCGGCGCACGGTCCGCCGGTGAAGTGGTAGACATTGACCGCCTCATGGATCCTGCCGGCCGTGTCCATCGCCGCTGCGGCTACGGTGTGGTTCGGATCGCTCCCGAGGGCAGCAGCAAGCCGTTCCGCAGCCTGGATGACGCGACGCTCGGAGTCGAAGAGCTTCATGGAGACCATGACGCCGACCCTAGATCGGCCCAGCCGGCCTCCTCGACACATTTGTTCTCATGAGTCTCTCAGCATGGTCGGTGGCTTGACATCGAGACCCGCGTATCAGAGGCATTCGCCCCGAGACGGCACGCGCCCCGTGGCGTGCGCTGCGCCCGACACCGCGACCCTGATCGCCGCCCACCCCCGGTCAGCGTGCGGATCCGCGGACGCAGTCACGCGCGCACGGCGGAACTCACGAATTCGAGCATGGCCGAACACCAAGTTCCGACAGAATCCTTGACGGCTGTTCAGCGCCTTCCTACGCTCCCTGGCAGCGTTCCCGTGCTCGTCCGAGTCAAGGAACACGTCCCCTTCAGGGGCAGTTCACTCGGCACCCCCACGCATCGGAGGCCATCGTGACCGACGCACGCCTCGGTATGACGCCAGCACCGCGGAGAGCACCGATGGGGCCTCGCTTCAGGAGCTGACCGCCCCCTGACCGGCCCCGAGCGACCAGCACAAGCCGCTCCCCCGTGGCCGTGGTCGACCAGTCGACGGGCTTCGACCCCTCGGGCGACGCCTACGACAGGGTGCGTCCGCCCGACTTCCGGAACACGAGGATCGCGGGATCGCGGGCCCGGTCCAGCGGGTTGCGCGTCCAACGGCTTCCGTGTCCGGAAGGCCGACTGCCGGCCGAGTTCCCGCACGGCAGAAAGTGACTGAAGTTCCTGTGCCTGTGCGGCACTTCGGCCTGCCCGGGCTTCCGTGGGGCCCGGGTGCCCGGCAGGCCGAAAGGAGCCACCCGCAGCTGCCGAGCTGACGCGGTGACCCTTCGGCCCCGACCGCCCGGTTCGACCGGCGGTCAGCGCAGGCGGCAACACCGTCGGGAACGACGTCGGCCACCGACGCACAACGGGACCGAGTCCCGGGCCCCTGCTCGACGCCTCGAACACGCAGGACCGACCAAGGAGAAACCATGCTCAGACTCGTTCGCGCGGTGCTCTGTGCGGCTGTGGTCGCCGCCGCGGTACCTCTTGCTCTCTTATCCGCACCCCAGGCCCTGGCCGTCGACAACGGCCTCGCCCGTACGCCGCAGTTGGGCTGGAACGACTGGAACAGCTTCGGCTGCGATGTGAGCGACCGTCTGATCCGGCAGACCGCCGACGCCATGGTGTCCAGCGGCATGGCCGCGGCCGGCTACCAGTACGTCAACATCGACGACTGCTGGTCGACGCGGAATCGCGACTCCGGTGGCAACCTGGTCGCGGACCCCGTGAAATTCCCCGACGGGATGAAGGCCGTCGCCGACTATGTGCACGGCAAAGGGCTGAAGCTCGGCATCTACTCGTCGGCCGGGCTGACCACCTGCGCCGGCTTCCCCGCCAGCCTCGGCAACGAGCAGCGGGACGCGAACCTGTGGGCGTCCTGGGGCATCGACTATCTCAAGTACGACAACTGCGGTGACCACCAGGGCCGCAGCGGGCAGGACCGCTACACCGCCATGCGCGACGCTCTCGCCAGGAGCGGCCGCCCCATCCTGTTCGCCATCTGCAACTGGGGCAACGACCAAGTCGGCAACTGGGGTCCCGCCACCGGCAACTCCTGGCGCACCACCGGCGACATCCAGGCCAACTGGAACTCCGTCATGGGCATCCTGGACGCCCAGCCCGGCTGGGCGGGCCTGTCCCGCCCCGGCGCCTGGAACGACCCGGACATGCTGGAGGTGGGGAACGGCCTGTCCGACACCGAGTCCCGCGCCCACTTCAGCCTGTGGGCCCTGCTGAACGCGCCTTTGCTCGCGGGCGACGACCTGCGCTCCATGAGTGCCGCCACCAAGTCGATCCTGACCAACACCGAGGTCATCGGGGTCAACCAGGACTGGGGCGGCCGCCAGGGCAACCGCCTCGTCGACAACGGCAACACCGAGGTGTGGACCAAGCCGATGGCAGGCGGCTCGGTCGCCGTGGTGCTTCTCAACCGCGGCGGCGGCGCGGCCACCGTCTCCACTTCCGCCGCGCAGATCGGTCTCGGGTCGGCGTCCAGTTACTCGGTACGCGACCTGTGGGCGCACACCACCAGCACGACCAGCGGCTCCATCAGCGCCTCCGTCCCCGCCCACGGCGCCGCGATGTACATCGTCTCCGGCGGCGGCACACCGCCCGGCAACAGCACCTACTCGCTGAAGGGCAAGGGATCCGGCCGCTGCCTGGACGTCACCGGCGGCTCCCGGACCAACGGAACGCTCGCCGAGATCTGGGACTGCCACGGTGCGGCCAACCAGCGCTTCACCAGCACCAGCGCGGGCGAGCTGCGCGTCTACGGCGGCGCCAAGTGCCTGGACGTCGTCGGCGGCGACACCGCCAACGGCACCGCCGTGAACATCTGGGACTGCAACGGCCAGTCCAATCAGCAGTTCCGACTCAACACCGACGGCACCGTCACCGCCGTCGGCTCCGGTAAGTGCCTCGACGTCAGCGGCGGCGCGACGACCAACGGCGCCAAGGTCCAGATCTGGGACTGTGGCGGCGCGGCCAACCAGCAATGGGCCCGCGTCTGACCGACCGACGCCGACCGACACCGTCCGGGCGTAAACCCACGGGTGCGGCCCGGACGGCCCTCTCCTGGTCGGGACGGTCCCGTCCGTCGACCGCAGGGGTATGCCCGTGACGGAGCCGAACGTCAACTGTTCGGCTGCTGGCGCCAGGAGTCGGCCAGGGCGCCGGCGTCGTAGGGGTCGAAGCCTGGGTCGTCCACGAGCTGCATGGCCACACGCCGTGCCGCCTCGGAATCGCCGGCGACGGGGCTCGCGACGCGGCCGGGCGTTCCGGCCGGAACGGCCCCGTGTCCGCTGGGTTTCGGCCAGCGCGGCGTTCCACGCCTTGGCCACGGGCCGTCCCAGTTGCCCGGCGTTCCCCACGCTCTCGATCGCTCCGTTGTCCACGGCCTCGATCCGCCCGCTGAGGTGGGGGTAGTGGTGGGAGGTGTCGATGACCACGGGCTCGGCGGGGACCGACCCGAACAGGCCGGACAGCTACCCCGCCACCCCGAAGGGGACGGCCAGGATGACGACGCCCTGGCCGTGGACGGGCGGCCGGGGCGCTCGCCTCATCACCGGCACGCCTGGATGGCAGGGCGAGTTCAGGGGGCGAGGCTGAGTTCGACCCATACCGTTTTGCCGGGGTGGCACGGGGTGACGCCCCACCGGTGGGCGAGCCGTTCGAGGAGCTGCATGCCGAAGCCGCCGGGCTCGGTGCTCTTGGTGGCACGCATGCGCGGCCAGCGTTCGCTGTCATCGCTGACCGCGATGCGCAGCAGCCGGCCGTTCCAGGTGAGCCGGATCAGAGGTGGGCCCGCGCCATGACGGATGGCGTTGGTGATCAGTTCGGAGACGAGCAGTTCGGCGGTCTGGCTGATCGGATGCCGACGCAGCGGGCCGCCGAAACCCTCCACGCAGTCGCGCACCCAGTGCCGGGCGGCCGCGATGCTCGCCGTCGCGGCCGGAAAACGCGACTCGCACGAGGGAATGGTCGATTCGCTGTTCACGGGGGTTCCTCCTCCAGCATGGGTGCCCCTGCGCCGCCGCAACCGGCGCTGTGCAGAGCCGGTGACAGCCGTCTCCCGGGTTACCCTTGCCTGCGTGGTGAACCATCTGTGTCCGCCAGGTGACCGGGAGATCCTGTGAAGGCTCATCCGCTGCGCCGGGAGATGGGCGGGACTGGTGGTTGCGGCCCGGGGGCGCTGGCCCACTGATCCCGTCACACGGGTCTGGACGCCGACGAGCGCCAAGCCCTCCTCGAACGTGTACGGACCTACCACCAGGCCGCCACCGAGCAGGTGGAGAAGCTGCGGGTCCAGCTGTCCCGCGCCGAGGACTTCGCCGCCACCCTGGAAGCCCGCCTGGAGCGGAACACCCCGTCCGCCCGATCTGGATCGAACAGCCTCGGGCAGGGGACGCGCGAGGGCCCCGGACCTTTCCGGGTCCGGGGCCCTCGTCGTGGTCGCCGGTGACCCGGCTGCCGTGACGCGTGCGCGGTTTCCGCGTCAGGGCGCCGCACTCTCCTTCTCGACAGGGGCGGAGGCCTCACCTGCGGGCGGCGCGTCGACATCGATGGTGTGGCGTGCTTCGAAGGCATCGGCCTCTGGCCCGTTTCCCTGCGGCGCGATGGTGCGGTCGCTGTGGAGGGGCGGCTGGTCGCGGGGGAAGAGATAGTCCTCGAAGGCGTCCAACCCGAAAAGCATGAGCAGGAGCGTCACTGGCAGGAGCAGAGCTATCAGGACCATGACGCCTCCCGATGGAGCAGTGATCACGGGAACGCAGTGGCAGATGCTGTCCTGTTCAGAGTGGGCCGAACGGAGGAACGGCGCATGCCCGGTGCGGAAACGTTCGGCCGATCGGGTGGTACTGCGTGGGATGGGATCGGTTGATTCTCCGTGGAGCGCCGCGATGGGCGCTCGTGATGGTATAGGGAGCCGTTGCGGCCCTATCGGCTGGGCGGTACGCCGGAGCACCCGGTCCGCGGAAGCCCGGCGCCTGAGCCGGTCGGCTCTATCCGGCGTCGAGGGTGGCGACGCCGGCGCGCAGGAAGGCCATCGCCGTCTCGATGTCGGACTCCTGCATGCGATGACAGACCTCGCTGACGACCGCCGCCGCCGCCGCGGCCGCCATGCGGGGGCCGAAGTCGTCCGGAGCGTCTCCCCGCTCCTCTGCCAGGATGCGGGCGCCCTCCTGGATGACCTCCGCGAGGCGGGCGTTGGTGACGGCCCTGAGCTGCGGGTTGAGGTCGAGCATGCGGTCGTGGAGGTCGTCCAGGTCACTGCGGTGGGCGGTCTCGCCGCGCAGCCACGTCTCGAGTGCGTCGAGAGTCGTCTGCCCGTCCGGCCGATCGCGCAACGCCGTGCCCAGCCGGTCCGCGAGCGCGTCGAAGTGGGATGTCGCCAGCTCCAGCTTCGAGGGGAAGTAGAGCGTGACGGTGCGAGGCGACACCTCGGCGGCCGCCGCGATGTCGGCGATGGTCGCCGCTTCGAAGCCGTGGTCGGCGAACAGTTCGTACGCCGCCCGGAGGATCGCCTCCCTGCGGCGCGCCTTGGAACGTTCCCGCAGGCCCTCGGTCTTCATGGCCGCAACCCTACCATCCATAGCGACTTTACAGTCGACTGCAAAAATGCCTTAGGGTGTATTGAGTCGGGGTCGGACCATCGGCCCTCGCCGAGGAGAGGGAAGTCGAGCATGGCCTCACGTCTGTACACCTGGGTGCGATGGGCGCTGCGTCGGCGCGGCCGCGTCATCGCGGCATGGCTGCTTCTGCTCGCCGTCGTCGGCGGCCTCGGGATCACCCTGCACGGCAAGGCGACCACCGAGTTCTCGGTGCCGGGGATCGAGTCGCAGAAGGCGCAGGACCTGCTGAAGGGTGAGTTCCCCGAGGCCGCGGGAGGGGTGGCCCGGGTCGTCCTCGCGGCGCCCGAGGGCAGCACGCTGACGGAGCCGAAGGCGGCGGCGGCCGTCGAGGCGAGCCTGAAGAAGGCCGCCCAGGTCTCCGGCGTCGCGGACGTCTCCGACCCGCTCAAGGACAGGGCGCTCTCGCAGGACCTGCGGATCGGCTACGCGGACGTCCGCTTCCGCCAGCAGGCCGGCGACGTGTCGCAGGAGTCGAAGGAGGCCCTGTCAGTCGCGATGGCCCAGGCCCGCGACGCCGGTCTCGCGGTCGAGTTCGGCGGCTCGGCGATGGAACCCAAGACCGAGGTCGGCGGACCGGCCGAGCTGGTGGGCGTGGTGCTCGCCTTCGTCATCCTGGCCCTGACCCTCGGCTCCCTCATGGCCGCCGGACTGCCGCTGCTGACCGCTTTGGTCGGCGTCGCGATCGGCGTCCTGGGCGTCGAGTTCACGTCCCGCTACGTCGAGATGACCAGCACCGCCACCGTGCTCGCCCTGATGATCGGGCTGGCCGTGGGCATCGACTACGCGCTGTTCATCATCTCCCGCCACCGCGAGCAGCTCGCCGATCCCGAACAGGACGTGGAGGACTCGATCGCCCGGGCCGTGGCCACCGCCGGCGGGGCCGTCGTCTTCGCGGGGGCGACCGTGATCATCGCTCTGGCGGCGCTCGCGGTGACCGGGATACCGTTCCTGACCGTCATGGGCCTGTCCGCGGCGGCCACCGTGCTGCTCGCCGTGCTCATCGCCGTCAGTCTCGTACCCGCCGTCCTCGGCCTGTTCGGCGAACGCATGCGCCCCCGCGCACGGCGAACCGGGCGCACCGAGCGGCGTGATCCCACCCCCGGCTCCTGGGGTCTTGCGTGGGGCCGCGCGGTCACCCGCAAGCCGCTGCTCGTGCTCCTGGCCGGTGTGATCGGTCTGCTCGCGCTCGCCGTTCCCGCGCGCGACCTGCGTCTGGGCCTGCCCGGCAACGCCTCACAGCCCGTCGACAGCACCCAGCACAAGAGCTACGACCTGCTGACGGAAGGCTTCGGGCCCGGTTTCAACGCCACACTGACTGCGGTGGTCGACCTGGAAGGCATCCCGGCCGCCGAGCGCACATCGACGGTGACCGAACTGCGCACGACTCTGGCGGGCGAGCGCGGAGTGGCCGCCGTCGCCGAACCGGTCACCAACACGGGCTCGACCCTCGCCGTCATCGCCGTCGTCCCGAAGACCGGACCCGACGCCCAGGCCACCAACGACCTGGTGCACCGGCTGCGGGAGAACGCGCCCGCCATCGACAAGGCGGGAGGCGCCCTCTACATCGCGGGCGCCACGGCCGCCGCGATCGATGTGGCGGGCAAACTGTCCGACGCCCTGCCGCTGTTCGTCGTCATCATCGTCATCCTGGCCCTGGTCCTGCTGACCATCGCCTTCCGGTCGCTGCTCGTGCCCCTCAAGGCCGCCCTCGGCTTCCTGCTCTCCGTCGCCGCGTCCCTGGGCGTCACGGTCCGGGTCTTCCAGGACGGGCATCTCAAAGGCCTCCTCGACATTCCCTCGGCCGGCCCGGTCACCAGCTTCCTGCCCGTCCTCCTGATCGGCGTCCTGTTCGGACTCGCCATGGACTACGAGGTGTTCCTCGTCAGCAGGATGCGCGAGCACTACGAGCACACCGGCGACGCCGCCGAGGCCGTCACCCAGGGCGTGGCGCGCAGCGGCAGGGTCGTCAGCGCCGCAGCGCTGATCATGATCGCGGTCTTCGGCGGCTTCGTCTTCAACCACGACCCGATCATCAAGTCCATCGGTTTCGCACTGGCCTTCGGCGTCCTCGTCGACGCTTTCGTGGTCCGCATGACCCTCGTTCCGGCGGTCATGGCCCTGCTCGGCCACCGCGCCTGGGGTCTGCCCCGTTGGATCGACCGCATCACCCCGGACGTCGACATCGAGGGGGCGAAGCTGCCGGGACGAGCCGCGTCCGAGGAGGAGCAGAAGCAGGACGCGGTGGCCGCGCGCTGAACGGCATACGGTCGGCGACCGCAGCGGGAGGCGTCACGCACGGGCGCGTCCCGCAGGATCCGCACGGTTCGGTGACCGGCGCCCTCGTTCCCGGCCTGGACATGACGGGCGCAGGCCAGAAACACGGCGCCCTCACCGCCCGCGACGGCTTCCGCGTCGTGCCCGACGTCCCCGTGGGCGCGCGCCTGCGCATCCTGCCCGACCACGCCGGCGGCACCGCCGCCCGGCACCATGGCTGCCACGTCGTCGACGGCGCCCGCACCACGAACGGCCCACCCGCCGTTCACGCCCCCTGGGACCGCGTCACAGGCCGGCGACCGACCCCGGCGACGACCGCTCGTTCCTGGCGTGAGCAGGCTGGGATGGTGGTGGTGCGGGCGTCGCTTCTCGCGGTTGCCGACGAGGGCCGGATCACCGGCCCCCGACCACCGCTGCCGGGAGCCGCTCCCGTCTGCCCATTGCGCGAAGAGAAGCAAGCGGCCATCATCAGGAAACCTGTTACTTTAAACCTGTAGTGATTGGTCCGAGCCATGCCATTGAGTCCCCGAATCCAGGCCAGAGGAATCCAGCTGCTGCTCGGGCGGATGATGACGCGCGTCCACAAGGACCTGCGCTTCACGGACGTCCCGAAGCGCACCGAGGCCCTCCTGGTGGAGACCGGCGCCGGCGCGGTGCCCTGCACCGTCTACCGCCCGCCGACTGACGCCGGAACCGCCGGAACCCCCGCTCCCGTGTACGTCAACTTCCACGGCGGCGGATTCGTGGTCGGCCGTCCCGAACAGGACGACCACATCTGCCGTTACATAGCCGCCACGGCCGGCTGCGTCGTGATCAACGTCGACTACGCCATCGCCCCGCAACGCCCGTTTCCGGTGGCCGTCACCCAGGCGTACGACGTCACCGCGTGGGTCGCCGAGAACGGCTCCGCCCACGGCTGGGACGGCTCGCGCCTCGCCGTGGGCGGACACAGCGCCGGGGGCAACCTGACGGCTGCGGTCTGCCGCATGGCCCGCGACAGCGGCACGTTCTCGCCCCGGCTCCAGATCCTCGACTCCGCGCCGCTCGACCAGCTCGCCGACCCGGCCACCAAACGGTCCCTCATCGCCAAGCCACTGCTCGGCCCCCAGCTCATGCGGGTCTTCACGGCCGCCTACACCCCTGACCCCGCCGACCGCGGCGACCCCCTCGTCTCTCCCGCACTGGCGGACGATCTGGCCGGACTCCCTCCCGCCCTGGTCATCACCGCCGAGAACGACCGCCTGCGCGACGAGGGCGACGCCTACGCCAAGGCCCTGGAAGCCGCGGGGGTTCCGGTCGCCCACCGTGTCTTCCGGGCAGTCGATCACTACTTCACCCACACCGGCCCGGTAGCGGAAGGAAAAGCCGCCATCGACGTGATGGCCACCGCCGTGCGCGTCGCACTCAGCGACTGAGACCAGCTGTCGGTGGCGCCGGCCGAGTCACTGGACAGCGCCCGCCGAGGGCCGCCCCAACCGCCGTACGGCGCCTACGAACTCGCCGCCGGGGAGCGGCTGGTGCGGCTCACAGAGGAGCGGAACACCCGCCTGGAGGTCAGTTTCGACCGGCGCCATGCAACCCAGTCACGTGCGGTGCGCCGACCGCCCGCGCGGCTCGGCACGGCCGCCTTCACCACCGGGTCGGCCGCCCCGCGATTCACACGTCGCCCAAGACGCCTCAGGCAGTTTTCCCGCCGCCCACGGGGCTGCCAATCGGCCGTGAAGGCCGAAGTCACGGATCCCAACAGGGCCGACCATCAACGCGGACAGAATCCTTGACGACGCATCACCTCCTTCCTACGCTCGCATCCGTGGGAGCGTTCCCACGCCCGACTGAGCACGCCACTCCCCCGCCCTCCCCTCAAGGGCTGTGCTCACTCATTCCCCCACACACCGGAGGTCATCGTGACCGACTCCGCCGGGCACCCCCACGCGCCGTCACGCAAGCGACGTGGCCGCTGGTCACCCCACCGGCTGATCGGCAGGGCAGCGGCCGCCACCGCGCTGGCGGCCGCTGCCCTCACCGGACTGCCGCAGACCGCGAACGCGGCCACCGCACGCCAGGTCGAGCGTCTCGACCGGGGCCTGACCAGCACCCACTCCAGCAGCGGCAACCTTGTGTCGTGGCGATGGCTGGCCACCGACCCGAACGACGTGGGATTCAACGTCTACCGGGGCGGCGTCAGACTCACCTCGTCCCCCCTCAACACATCGACGAACTACTTCGACGCCGGAGCCTCGGAATCGGCCGACTACACGGTGCGCGCCGTGGTCAACGGCGCCGAACAGGCCTCTTCCGAAACCGCGTTGCAGCTGCGTTCCGGCTACCTGAACGTGCCGATCACACCGCCGGCCGGCGGCACGACCCCCGACGGCGTCGCCTACACCTACGAGGCCAACGACGCCTCGGTCGGCGACCTGGACGGCGACGGCAGGCTCGACCTGGTCCTGAAGTGGTATCCCACCAACGCCAAGGACAACTCCCAGTCCGGCTACACCGGGAACACGATCATCGACGGCCTCAAGCTCGACGGCACCCGCCTGTGGCGCGTCGACCTGGGCCGCAACATCCGCTCGGGCGCCCACTACACGCAGTTCCAGGTGTACGACTACGACGGTGACGGCAAGGCCGAAGTGGCGATGAAGACCGCCGACGGCACGCGGGACGGCGCCGGCACGGTGATCGGCAGTTCCTCCGCCGACTACCGCAACTCCTCCGGCTACGTGCTGTCCGGCCCCGAGTACCTGACGATGTTCAACGGCCAGAGCGGCAAGGCCATGCAGAGCGTCGACTACGTCCCTGCCCGCGGCACGGTCTCGTCGTGGGGCGACTCCTACGGCAACCGCGTCGACCGCTTCCTCGCCGGAACCGCGTACCTCGACGGCTCCCGCCCCTCACTGATCATGGCGCGCGGCTACTACACCCGCACGGTCATCGCCGCCTGGGACTGGCGGAACGGGCAGTTCACGCGCCGCTGGACCTTCGACACGAACTCCTCCACCAACAGCGGCAAGGGCTACGACGGCCAGGGCAACCACAGCCTGTCCGTCGCCGACGTCGACGACGACGGCAAGGACGAGATCGTCTACGGAGCCATGACCGTCGACGACAACGGCTCCGGCCTGTGGACGACGAGGATGGGCCACGGCGACGCCATGCACGTCGGAGACCTCGACCCCGCCCGGGCAGGCCTGGAGGAGTTCAAGGTGTCCGAGGACTCCGGCAAGCCCGGCTCCTGGATGGCCGACGCGCGCACCGGCCAGATCCTGTGGCAGACGGCAGGCGGATCCGACAACGGCCGGGGCGTCGCCGCCGACGTCTACGCCGGCAGCCCGGGCGCCGAGGCCTGGTCCGCCTCCGACACCACCCTGCGTTCCGTGACCGGGGTCTCCCTCGGCCGGGAGCCGTCCAGCGTCAACTTCCTGTCGTGGTGGGACGGCGACACCCTGCGCGAACTGCTCGACGGCACCCACATCGACAAGTACGGCACCTCCGGCGACACCCGCCTCCTGACGGCCTCGGGCGTCCACTCCGACAACGGCACCAAATCCACCCCGTCCCTGTCCGGAGACATCCTCGGCGACTGGCGGGAGGAAGTCGTCTGGCCCACCACCGACAACCGCGCCCTGCGCATCTACAGCACCCCCTACCAGACCAACACCCGCATCACCACGCTGCTCCACGACACCCAGTACCGCACCGCGCTCGCCTGGCAGAACACCGCCTACAACCAGCCCCCGCACCCCAGCTTCTTCATCGGAGGCAACATGCCGACACCGCCCCGCCCGGCCGTCTACACCCCCTGACGCGGGCCGAGCGGGCAACGGCGAACGACTCCTCGCCCCCGATTCCGGCATCGCCCAGGGAAGGAACCACCATGCACAGCATCAGACGTCTGCCGTCTCCACGGATTCTTCTGCTCTCGCTTCTGCTCTGCTTCGGCGTGGCGTTCGCGCCCTCGGCCGTCGCCGCAACCGCCGCGGCCCCGGTCCGCATCATGCCGTTGGGCGACTCGATCACAGGCTCACCGGGCTGCTGGCGGGCGCTGCTGTGGAACCGCCTGTTGAGCTCCGGTCACACGGACATCGACTTCGTCGGCACCCTCAACCAACAGGGCTGCGCCCAGGCGCACGACGGGGACAACGAAGGCCACGGCGGTGAACTCGTCACCAACGTGGCGGACCAGGATCTGCTTCCCGCGCGGCTCGCCGCCACCCAACCGGACATCGTTGTCATGCACTTCGGCACGAACGACGTCTGGAGCAGCATCGCCCCCGACCGCATCCTCGCCGCCTACAGCAAGCTGGTGACGCAGATGCGGACGTCCAACCCGGACATGAGGATCCTCGTCGCGCAGCTCATCCCGATGAACCCTGCCAACTGCGCCGGTTGTGCCGAGCGGGTGACGGCCTTGAACGCGCGGATCCCCGACTGGGCCCGGGGTGTGAGCACGAGTCGTTCCCCGGTGACGGTCGTCGACCAGTGGACGGGCTTCGACACCCTCGCCGACACCTACGACGGCGTTCACCCCTCCGCCTCGGGGAACGAGAAGATCGCCGCGCGCTGGTACCCGGCGCTGGCCGCCGTCCTCGACCGGGGCGTCCCGGGCGGCCCCGGCGAGCCGGGCGGTGAGCAGCCCTGCCGAGCCGCCTTCCGCGTGGTCTCCTCCTGGCAGGGCGGCTACCAGGGCGAGGTGACGGTGACGAACGCCTCCTCGTCACGGGTCTCGGGCTGGTCCGCGACCGTCGAAGCGGCCGACGGCGCACGCCTCACCCAGGTCTGGAACGGCACCCTGACCACGGCGGCCGACGGCCGAGCCACCGTCGGCAACGCCGCGTGGAACGGCGCCCTCGCACCGGCTGCGAGCGCCGCCTTCGGCTTCATCGCCGCCACCTCGGCCCCGGGCGGCGTCCCCGCGGCCACCGTCAGCTGCACCGCGCGAGCCGCTGTCTCCTGAACGCTCCCCGGCACCAGGCACCAGGCACCAGGCACAGGGCCGGCAGGGCGGGCGGCGGCCGGCACGAGGCCGCCGTCCGCGACGACGGCGCCGCCCCCGTCGTCCGGCGACGACTCGACGCCGCGCGCGGGGCCTTCACCGACCACCATCGCGACAGCCTGGTGAGCCGTCGCGGGCCCACGGTCTCGCTGCGCAGGGGGCCGGAGACCCGATAGGCGCCATCCATGGCAGGCTGGATGTACGGAACGTCCCATGCCCACGGCCACTCCGCGCAACGGCTGAAGTGCAGCTCTCCCATTCCCGTCCAGGGGAACAACTGGCGCAGGCGCGGTTCGGCGTAGGCCGCTTCGAGCAGTCAGGACGGACACGTCCGTCAGCGCGAACCGCGCGCCACCCCTCTTCGACGCGGCTGGGGCTCTGAGGGATCACGTCCGTAACGACACATGGTCCCATCCGGAGCGCCTGCACGCCTCGTGATCGGGTGCGGCACCGGAGTCAGCCGGTGTGACCGGGATGCCCCTTGGTCAGCAGCGTGTTCCAGCCCAGCGCGAAGACCGGGAAAGCGAGTTCGGCGAGACACAGACGAGCCGCTTTCACCGGCACCTCCCCGGCCCCCGCGGCCTCGGCCACCAGGTCGACCACGTAGTAGAGATGGGTGCCGACGAGGGCGTACCAGCTGCGGTTGGGATGCGGGTCGGCTGAATCGGCGGGCGCCAGGCGAGCGGCGGCGGCCCGAACCATGTCGGCCGTGAGTCGGTAGGTTGCGCCGCCGACGGTGAAAGCCGTCTCCGGGGCGATGGGCACGTGAACCTCCAAGAGGCGCGACAGGGCACGCGCCGGCGACCGCGACAGCGGAGGACGGCCGAGGCGTGCAGGGAGTGGGGAGCGGAGCAGGTCACTCCTGACGGATCCGCCCTTCGTCACGGAAGCCGTCGCCGCCTTCGACGGGTCATAGGATCGCGTAGCCGTTCCGCCGCCGCTGCCGCGATCCGACCGCGGCGACGGTCCGACTCCGCCGGGCTCTGTCTGGCCGGACCCGCACCCGTCGGGTATGCCGGTCAGCTGCTCCGCGCCGCCCGTGCGACGTGCGCGTCAGTGGCGGTGGTGCCCCCAGGTCGACTCGTCGATGAGGCGGCCGCGGTTGTCGCGCAGGGTTGCGGTGTCAGCGTGGTTGTCCCACATGTAGTCGCGGCGGTTCTGGTAGAGGTCGCCGCGGGTGTCATCGCCCTGGCCGGTGTGGATGCGGACGGTGGTGCGGGCGGCCAGACGGTAGTGGTGGAACGTGTAGGCGTGGCCGTCCCGGTTCGCGAGGGTCCAGCCGTCGAGGTCGACCCAGTGCCGAGTGGGGTTGACGAGCTGCACCCGCTCCTTGTTCAGCGAGCGGTTGGAGTGGTCGTCGCGTCCCGCGGAGTCGTACACGACGGCTGAGATCTCCACCCTCGGGCCGTGCGCGCGGTCGTGGTCGGCCGCGGACGCCGGCAGCGTCGCGGTCGAGACCATGGCCCCGGCCGCAAGCGCGGCGGCAGTAAGACGACGGGCGGTGACAGAAGCGGACAAGAGTCCCCCTGACGGTGCGGGCAGCCTCCCCCGGACGGCCTTCTCGGACGCTGACGGGAGGTGCGGTGTGCGGGTGGCGGCCGGGCCGGCCGCACTGACTCACCCTGCCCACATCGTGCCGGAGTGGGGAGGAAAGATGGACTGTGTTACCGGTTGTCCATGTTTCCGTGATCCTCGGCTGCATTCTCCATCTATCTGAAGGGCTTGCAGTTGACGTGCCGCCAGGCGCCTTCCCCCTTGCCCCAGTTGGCCTGACCCCGGGTCGCCACACCACGACACCCGGGCCGCCGTGCAGACCATCACCCGAAAGTGAGTAACAAAGCCGCGAAACCGGGACCGGCCGCACCGGGCGGTCGGCGACCGCGCTTACCGGCACGGGGCGGCGGGCGTCACTTCCCGGTCGTGCCGGGTTCCCCGCTGATGGACTCCTGATAGACGTCCGCATAGGTGCGAGAGTCCTTGACCAGGTCGTCGCGGAACGCGGCGACGCCGTCGCCGACCATCTCCAAGATGCCCTTGCCCGCGGCGACGCCCCCCTCGAAGAAGTCGAGGCGGCCCTTGATCGGTTCCCACGCCGCCCGGTAGTCGTCCGGCAGGGCTTCGGCCCAACATGATGTCTCCGAGTTCAGCGCCTGACACGGTGTGAGGGTCAACAGGCCACGTCCCGCCCGACACGCGACAGCCACGCCGACGGCGACGCCAGGGCCGGCCGTGCGAAGCACCGGCCAGACAGCGTCACCACGTGGGACCCCCGCTGAAACACCTCCGTCACGGGCGCCGCGAGAGGCATTCACTCCGGCAACGGAAGCAGCCTGCCGCTCCACCGCTCGTCGTCGACCTCGTCGAGGCGCCTCAGGCGGATGTCAAAAGCGTTCTCTGCCAGCGCCAGGACGCTGTGAAGAGGCGCGACCTCGCCAGGGACGAGCCCAAGGGGCCTCATGATGTCCGCGAGTCTTGCCGGGTCCTGCCCGGTCGGCTCGATCGCCTGGAGCGTGTGGAAGTCGACGACGACCTCGCCGCCGACCGCGTACTTGAACCAGTGCATCGGCTTCTCGTTGTAGTGGAGCACGACGGCCTCAGTGCCCGCGGAGACGCCCTTCAGCATTCTTTCGTCGAGTCCGTGCATACCGCCTTGCTCCCATGCCCACGCCCACGAGCCGTCGACGCCGCTGGTCACGACCGGTTCTTCGTCGTCGAAAAGGTCGTCGCCCAAGTCGTCCGACAGGCCCGCGGCGTCGCGAAGCGCCAAAGTCTCCGGATCCACCCGCATCCGGGTGAGCAGTTCGGCGGGGGGCAGGTCCCGCACGAAGGTCAGCGTGTAGAAGGGAAAGTCCCCCTCTCGGAACAGGTCCAATCCGCGGCTCGTCTCGGTGCTCGTCATGCCGCGGATGCTGCCACACACCTCTGACACTCCTCACAGGTCGGTCGCGCGCGACGTCGAGCAACACCCTCAGTCGCGGGTCACTTGCCTCGGTCGAGGCCGCGAGCGCACACCTCCACGGGGCTGGTGTTCGCAAGGAGAGCAGCGCGGGGGCGGCCACCGTCGCCCGCCGTTCCGTCGACGACGAGCTTCAGGTGTGCACTCCGGCCGCCCGCAGCAGCCGGATCGCCGCAATCCGCTGGTGACGTGGACGGTCCTCGGCCAGGAGCCCGCGCAGCAGTTCTTCCGGTACGCCGTCGGCCCACGGCAGCAGGGCCACGGCCGCCTGGCGGACCACTGCCGGCGACGGGTCGTCGAGGAGTGGTGGCACGTCGTCGACGCGCACCGCTTCCAGCGCCCGAAGTCCCGCCACCGCGCAGGCGCGGACCCTGGGGGCGGGATGCGCGAGCAGCGCCCGGATCAGGTGCCCGTCCTCGCCGACCCCGCACTCGCCGAGGCCCGCCGCGGCGGCGGGTCGGGCCGTGGGGTCGGCGCACAAGAACTTCGACCCGTCCCGGCACACCCGCGACGCCCGGACGCCGTCGCCGCAGAACGCTGCAACCGCAAGCGCGAGACGCCCGGCGCGTCTCGCGCGGGCTGGGCGCCGCCGGGCCGGGCCGACGCCGGGGGGATCGAGGGGGTCGGCATGTCCGACCTTCCGCAGGCCCCCGCTCGCGCGTATGGGAGGGTGTCGATGGGCTTGAGCACCGCGGTGCTTCGAGAAGGCGACCGCTTGTTCGCCCGCCGCGGATCGCGACCGAGCCCCTTTCGCTTTCCCACAGGAGGATGTCTCATGAATGACCGGCCCTTGACGCTCATGGCGGTACACGCCCACCCCGACGACGAGGCCACCGGAACCGGAGGTGTCCTCGCCCGGTACGCGGCGGAGGGCATCCGCACGGTTCTCGTGACATGTACCGACGGCGGGTGCGGTGACGGACCGGAGGGCGTCAAGCCGGGCGATCCCGGGCACGATCCGGCGGCCGTCGCCTTGATGCGTCGTCAGGAACTCGAGGCGAGTTGCGAGGTTCTGAGGATCAGTCACCTGGAGATGCTGGACTACCCCGACTCCGGGATGATGGGCTGGCCGACCAACGACGCCCCCGGATCGTTCTGGCAGACGCCCACGGAGGTGAGCGCGGCCAGACTCGCGGAACTCATGCGGCACTACCAGCCCGACGTGGTCGTCACCTACGACGAGAACGGCTTCTACGGCCATCCCGACCACATCCAGGCCAACCGCATCACGACGGCGGCACTGGCGATGACCGGACTCACCCCGAAGGTGTACTGGACCACGATGCCCCGCTCGATGATGCAGCGGTTCGGCGAGATCATGCGCGAGTTCGGTGCGCCCGGGCAGGAGCCGGATCCCGCGGAGGCCGCCGCGTTGGCCGAGATCGGGCTCCCCGACGAGGAGATCACCACCTGGGTGGACACCAGTGCGTTCGGACGCCAGAAATTCGATGCGCTCGCCGCGCACGCCAGCCAGGGCGAGAACATCTTCTTCCTCAAGATGGGCCAGGAGCGGTTCACCGAGTTGATGGGCGTCGAGACCTTCGTACGGGTCCAGGACGCCACCGGGGCGGCCGTGCCCGAGAACGACTTGTTCGCCGGACTGCGCTGACCCGCCTCTCCCGCACCACCGTCCGCACCCGCGCCCCCGCGCCCGCGCCCGCGTCGAGCGGTCGTCGCTTCCCGCAGATCGGCCGACCGTTCGGATCGGGCCCGCCCCGGGGCACAGCGATGGTCGGCAGTGGTCAGGCGGCGGGGCGGGCGTGGACGCTGACGGCGTAGCCGCCGCCTGGCCGGTAGGGGGCGCCGGACCAGGCGGCACAGCGTTGCCGCAAGATCAGTCCGGCCTCGGCGCACCAGTGGTCGAAGTCCTCCAGCGTCACCGTCGGTTCCGGCAGCGGCAGGTGTGCCGCGTCCAGTCCCATGCCGGTGACCAGCAGCCCGCCCGGGCGCAGCACGGCGGCGAGTTGCCGCACGACGGCCGGTTCGGTGCCGGGGGCCAGCAGGGGGACGACGTTTCCGGCCGCGAGGGCCAGGTCGAAGCCGGGGTGCAGTCCGAGGTCGTCCAGGTGGGCCAGGTCGCCGTGGAGCCATTCCTGCGCCGGGGCTTCACGGCGGGCGACGGCGAGCATGGAGTGGTCGACGTCCACGCCCGTGCACACGTGGCCCAGCTCGGCGAGCCGGATGGCGACGCGCCCGGTGCCGCAGCCCGCGTCGAGGATCCGGGCGGCCGGTCTCACCGACGCGTCGCAGAAGGCGGCCTCGCCGTGGACGTCGTGGCCCGACTCGGCGAGCCGGGCGAACCGTCGGGCGTATTCCTCTCCCCCCTCTCCGCCGGTCAGTTCGGCCCAGCGGTCGCGTCGGTCGCTCATGGTCTGCGGGCCTTCCGGTGAACGGGGTGAGGAGAGTGCCGTCACCCATTCTTCATCCTCGCGGCCTCGCAGCCTGACCGGGCGACGCGGACGGCATACCGGCCGGCCCTGCGGCCGTCGCGTCCCGCCGCCAGTACCCCCGCCCTCCCCCTCCCCCTCCCTCTCCCTCTCCCCCTGATCCTTCACAGAGGATTACAGGTGGAGGACTCACGGACGGGTTGCTTGTCGGGCGCAGGCGGGAGAGAGGCCGGACCCGCACGGCGTGGTCCTGCGCGTGTGGGCCGTCCCAGGACGACTCCGGCCAGGACGAGGGCCGGCCCGCACCGTTGCCGGGGCAGGGCGTGTGGAAGCCTCCCGGCGCTCCGGCAACGGCCGGCGGCCCCGGTCGGACGCCGCCGCAGCGGGGCCGCACACCGACGACGCCGACCTTCGCCCATGTGCGGTCAATAGGCGCGCCGGACCGTGATGTCACACGGTCGTCGGCGCCGAGCCCGCCCTGCCGGCCCCGTTCCGTCGGTCCTGTTCCGCTGAGTGCTGTTTCCGTGAGTCCTGTTCCTGTCAGTCCTGCTTGCCGCGCCCGGTCAGCATGTCGCGCAGACGGTCCACCATGCCGGCGCCCGGCGCGAGGATCTTGTTCGCGGGCGGGGTGTCCGGCGCGGACGGGTGCGGGCGTGTGGGAGCGTGCCGCTTGGCCGAGCGGACCTTCTCCCCGAGCTCCTCCAGAGCGTCGGGGGAACAGACGTCGGCCAGCATCGGGAAGAGCCGGTTCTCCTCGTCGCTGACATGGGCCGTGACGGAGTTCTTCAGCCGCAGGATCAGCGTGTCGAACGTCCCGTCCCCGGGCCGGCAGCCTTCGAGCTCCTTGAGCATGCGCTCGACCTCGGCGTGGTCGGCGATCTCCTTGTCGGCGAGGTCGTCTCCCCCGTCGACGTACCGGCGCACCGTCGGGTACAGGTGTTCCTCCTCAGCCACCGAGTGCCGGATCAGCTCCATGGTGAGCCGGTCCGCCAGTTCGCGTCGCTGCGGGTCGGCCCCCGGCAGCGCTTCGATCTGCGCGAAGAGCTCGTCCACCTCCCGATGGTCCGTGGTCAGCTCCTGGATGACGTTCCCGCCGTGTCCCATGCGTTCTCCACTCCTTGACGCTCCGAGGCCGGAGGGCGGCCGGACCGGTCCAGCGCTCCGCCGGCTCGGCCACCTCGCACGGATACCTGCCACGCGCGCCGGGCCGACCTCACGCCGGTCGGACACTTCACTCCGGTGGCGGACGGCGACCCGGCCGGGGCCTCGCCTCCGGCCGGGCGCTTCGGTGCGGGCCCGCCCGTGCAACTCGGCTTCGGTAGGCACACACCCAGGCTGCGCGCTTGCTGACTGCGTCGCGGCAGCTCAGGAGGAGGCAACTGATGGATCACTCCCGCGTTCCCGTGCCGGAGGCACTGGAGGAGTTCCGGCGTCGCGGTGACGTGGTGTCCGGGCCGCCCGGTCACCAACAGTGCCTGGGAGCCGACCCGCGGGTCCTCGACCTCGTCGGCGAGGAGGTCTTCGCATCCGACGTGCTGTCGCTCAACGGCCTCGACGACCGCCGCGAGTCACAAGGCGTCCTCGCCCAGGCCGAAGAACTGATGGCCGACGCCGGCGGCGCCGATCCGGCGTTCTTCTCCACGTGCGGCGTCGACGAGCCGGAAACTCGACTCGCCGGTGGGGTACCGGCCGCGTGGCGCGGGGAGCGTGAGCGTCCGGCCCTTCGCACGAGCCGCCGGCGCGGACCGATCCGCCCCGGCGTGTGCGGCGGACACGGCCGAAGCCGGGACCCCGGCAGTGACGGCGAGACCGGAGACGAGGGCCCCGGCCAGAGAAGCGTCAACGAGACGAGAACTGCGCACAGAAGGCTCCATCAGGTGCGGCGCCGCAGCGTTCGGACCCATCGACCGTCGCAACGCACCTGCCTGTGCGCCACCGTGCCACCCGGCGTCTCCTCCTTCGGGTAAGCCCTGCCTGCCCCTCGTCGGAACGGAACCCCGGCCGATGACGGCCGGGGTTCCGCGAGGGGAGGGCGTCAGCGCTTCAGGGTGAGGACGCCCGGCCGCCACGGCAGTTGGTCGTAGGGACCGCTCGCGGTGGGGGACTTGCCCTGGTAGAGGAGCTGCAGATTGCAGGGGTCGACGGTCATGGTCTGGTCAGGGTTGTTGCGGACCAGGTCACCGTGGCTGATGTCGTTGGTCCAGGTGGCGCCGCTGTTGGCCTTCCCCGCGAAGGGGTTGCTCTCGCTGGCGGCCTGCGGGGTCCACGAACCGCTCAGACTGGAGGCCGTGAACGAGCGGAAGTAGCGCTGCTCGCCGGCGCCCCGAGCCTCGACGATCATGAGGTACTGGTTCTGGCCCTGGACCTTGTAGACCTGCGGCGCTTCGAAGAGGTTCTTCACCGTGTCGCTCATGACCGTCGTGTACGACGAGCCGAAGTTGCCCGGGAAGTTGCCGATCGGCATGCTCGCCCGGTAGATGCTGCCGTTGTCACCGGCGAAGAACAGGTACATGTTCCGGTCGTCGGCGATCAGGGTCTGGTCGATCGGGGCGGCGTTGGGGATGCCGCCGGTGAACAGCGGCTGCGGCGCGGACCAGCCGTTGGGGTTGGTGGGGTCGCTGGAGGTGCGGTAGATGAAGGGCCAAGCGCCCCACTGGTACGCCAGCACCCAGATGTTCTTGGGCGCGAAGTAGAACAGGGTGGGCGCCACCGTGGACTGGCTCATCCCGGTCTGGCCGGCCGATGCCATGTCCGACCAATTGGTGAAAGGCTTGAACGCCATCGAGCCGTACGACGATCCCGACACGTTCGACGCGTAGACCACGTGCTTGCCGTTGTACGTCACGTTGGTGAAGTCCTTCAGCGCGGCCCAGCCGTTCGCCGGCTGCGCCAGCGCACCCGTCGACGTCCAGTGGTAGGTCGACGGAAGGGAACACGATCCGCCCGGCGGGGTCGACGTGCCGGACAGGCCGGTCCACTTCTGGTTGCCGGCGCCGCTGCACGTCCAGATCTGCACCGCCGTGCCGTTGGCCGAACCGGAACCCGCGACGTCCAGACACAACCCGGACTCCACGCCGACGATCGTGCCGTCGGCATTCACCCGCCACTGCTGGTTCGCACCGCCGCTACAGGCCCAGATCTGCACCCGGGTACCGGCCGCGGTGGCGTGACCCGGAACGTCCAGGCACTTGTTGCCGTACACCGTCAACTGGTTGCTGTCGGTCAGCGTCCACTGCTGGTTGGTCCCGCCCGAGCAGTCATAGATCTGCAGGTAAGCGCCGTCGGTCTGGGCGGCGTTCGGCACGTCGAGGCACCGGCCGGACCCGACGCCGCGCAGGGCTCCGCTGGTGGCCGCCTGAGCCGGGTTGGCGACGAGCGTCGCCGCCAACGCGACCAGGATCGCCGCCAGGGCTGCGAACACCACGGACAGATGCCTGCGACTGGAACTTCGTCTGCGCATAGGGACCTCGTCGTCCTTGAGTAAGCGGTTCCGGTCGCACGTCGGCGACCCTGGCGAGTTCGGCATATCGAACGGCAATCGACTACTCGAGCAATCTGGATGATAGGGAACGAGTGAACGGCGTCAATAGTTGTCGCATGATTCGCTGACCACACCGAAACATTCGCCCGCCAGGTGGCGGATAATCCGCAGGTCAAGCCGATGGAACGGCCCGACCGTGCGGGTGAACGATGCTCGGCTACCGGAACTGCGCCGACTTCGCAGACGTAGCGGCCGATACCACCGCGCCTCAGGTGCCCGCGGCAGCCGCTACTTTCCGAACAGTTACCGAAATTTCGAACCTGTTCAGGCAGGTCCACCCCACCCCGGGCGGCGTCCGGCCCGGGGACGGGTGGTGCCGTGGACGGGTGGCGCCGTGGACGGGTGGCGCCGTGGACGGGTGGCGCCGTGGATGGGTGGCGCCGTGGACGGGTGGCGCCGTGGACGGCTCTACACCCTGTAGATCTTCCAGTCGGTGACGTCGGAGTCGCCGCGGTTGTAGCACGCGTTGATGCGCACGTCGTACTTGCTCCCCGAGGCGGGCGACGTATGTCGACGACCGCGAGCACGGGGAGCCCTACAGGGGGTGCCCCCCAAGGGGGTCATGCGTCAGCATGTCTGCTCATGAGTGAGATCTCCGAGCTGGTGGCACATCTTGGACTGGAGCCGCATGTCGAGGGCGGGTGGTTTCGCCAGACGTGGCGGACCGGGCCGACGGCCGTTCCCGACGGGTACGCCGGGCCACGCCCCTTCGCCACCGGCATCTACTTCCTCCTCCACCCCGGCGAGGTGTCCCGCTGGCACCGGGTGCGTTCGGACGAACTGTGGCTGTGGCACCGGGGCGGCGCGCTGACACTGCGGCTCGGTGGCAGCGGAGCCGCTCCGCAGGAAGCGGCCACCACTGTGCTGGGGCCCGACGTCGAGCGTGGCCGGCAGCCGCAGTCTCTCGTTCCGGCCGGGGTCTGGCAGACCGCGCAACCAGCCGGTGACGAGCCGGTCCTGGTGTCCTGCATCGTCGCTCCGGGGTTCGAGTACGAGGACTTCGAGATGCTGTGACATCGCGCGGAACGCGGCGCGCCGGCGTGGACGTCGTCGTCTTCGGAACCGGCCTCCCGGGGAGTTGGGCGGTGAGCTGCGCGACCGGAATCGGGTGAGCCGTGTCTCACGGCTGCGGCGTTGCTATGCAACGAGGTGCATAGGAGGATCGTGGGCATGGCGCTCGAGCACGCGATCCTCGTCTCCCTGCTGGAGAAGCCGGGCTCCGGCTATGAGCTGGCCCGGCGGTTCGAGCGGTCCATCGGCTACTTCTGGACCGCCACCCACCAGCAGATCTACCGCGTGCTCAAGCGCATGGCGAGCGACGGCTGGGTCGACGTCCGGGACGTCCCGCAGTCCGGGCGTCCTGACAAGAAGGAGTACTCCGTCGCCGGGCCGGGGCGGGCCGCGCTCTCCGCATGGCTCCACGAGGCGACCGAGCCCGAGAGCGTGCGGCACGACCTGGCGGTCAAGGTCCGGGGCGCCGCCTTCGATGATCCGGCCGCCCTGATCACTGAGGTCGAGCGGCACCGGCGGGCCCACACGGACCGCCTGGCCCACTACCTCGCGGGCGAGGTCCGCGATTTCGGGGAGCCCGCGGCGGACGGTCCGCTCGACGCCGAGCGCGAGCTCCAGCACGTCGTGCTGCGTGGCGGCATCGCGTACGAGCGAATGATGATCGCCTGGCTCGACGACGTCCTCGCCACGCTCGCCGGATTCGGCAGCGGTCGCTGACCGGCCGGGCAGGCCCCCGGATCCGCGTCCACGCGTGTCCGGTGTCCGAGCAGGCGCCGGCATCTGTACCCGTTCCCCCTTCCACCCCTTCCACCCCTCCCAGCCGAAAGGCGGCCCCCATGGCCGACACGCTGCTCTTCAACCCGCGCACGTACGACCCCGCGCACTTCGACCCGGAGACCCGCAGGTTGCTGCGCGCCACCGTCGACTGGTTCGAGGAGCGGGGCAGGCGGCGGCTGATCGAGGACTACCGCACCCGCGCCTGGCTCGGCGACTTCCTCGCCTTCGCCGCCAAGGAGGGGCTCTTCGCGACCTTCCTCACGGTCTCCTCGGCCGCCGCAGAGGGCGAGGACGACAAGCGCTGGGACACCGCGCGCATAGCCGCCCTCAACGAGATCCTCGGCTTCTACGGCCTGGACTACTGGTACGCGTGGCAGGTCACCATCCTCGGCCTCGGCCCCGTCTGGCAGAGCGACAACCCCGCCGCCCGCGCCCGTGCGGCGGAACTGCTCGACCAGGGCGAGGTGTTCGGCTTCGGCCTGTCCGAGAAGGCGCACGGCGCCGACATCTACTCCACCGACATGCTCCTGGAGCCCGACGGCGCGGGCGGCTTCCGGGCCACCGGCTCCAAGTACTACATCGGCAACGGCAACGCCGCCGGGCTCGTCTCCGTCTTCGGCCGCCGCACCGACGTCGAGGGCCCCGACGGGTACGTCTTCTTCGCCGCCGACAGCCGGCACCCGGCCTACCACCTGGTCAAGAACGTCGTCGACTCGTCGAAGTACGTCAGCGAGTTCCGCCTGGAGGACTATCCCGTAACCCCGGAGGACGTGCTGCACACCGGCCGCGCCGCCTTCGACGCCGCCCTCAACACGGTCAACGTGGGCAAGTTCAACCTGTGCACCGCCTCCATCGGCATCTGCGAGCACGCGATGTACGAGGCCGTCACCCATGCGCACAACCGCATCCTCTACGGCCGTCCGGTCACCGTCTTCCCGCACGTGCGGCGCGAGTTGACCGACGCCTACGTCCGGCTCGTCGGCATGAAGCTGTTCAGCGACCGCGCCGTCGACTACTTCCGCACCGCGGGCCCCGACGACCGCCGCTACCTCCTCTTCAACCCGATGACGAAGATGAAGGTGACCACCGAGGGCGAGAAGGTCATCGACCTGATGTGGGACGTCATCGCCGCCAAGGGCTTCGAGAAGGACAACTACTTCGCCCAGGCCGCCGTCGAGATCCGCAGCCTGCCGAAGCTGGAGGGCACGGTCCACGTCAACCTGGCGCTGATCCTCAAGTTCATGCGCAACCACCTCCTCGACCCGGTCGCGTACGAGCCCGTCGCGCCCCGCATCGAAGCGGCCGACGACGTCTTCCTCTTCCGCCAGGGCCCGGCCCGCGGCCTCGGCTCGGTGCGCTTCCACGACTGGCGGCCGGCCTTCGACGCGTACGCCCACCTGTCCAACGTGGCCCGGTTCCGGGAACAGGCCGACGCGCTCTGCGACTTCGTGCTCACGGCCGCGCCCGACGAGGAGCAGAGCCGGGACCTCGACCTGCTCCTCGCCGTCGGCCAGCTCTTCGCGCTCGTCGTCCACGGGCAGCTGGTTTTGGAGCAGGCCGCCCTCGCGGGCCTCGACGAGGACGTCCTCGACGAGCTGTTCGCCGTCCTCGTGCGGGACTTCTCCGCGCACGCCGTCGAGCTGCACGGCAAGGACTCCGCGACCGAGGAGCAGCAGGTCTGGGCGCTCGGCGCGGTCCGGCGTCCGGTCGTCGACGGGGCGCGTTCGGAGCGCGTCTGGCAGCGCGTCGAGGCTCTGTCGGGGGTGTACGAGATGATGCCGTGAGGCCTCATCACGCCCTCGGGCTCCCGTGTGGGGTCCGCGGGACGCCGCCCACGACCGGCTGACCGGCCCGGATCGCCCGCCGGGCAGGCGCCTTCGCGGCCCGGAGACGCCACCGTCTGCGTCTGCGTCTGCGTCTGCGCCTGCGTCTGCTGCGATCTGTCGGACGCATCGCGGCAGCGGTCAGCGATGGAGTGGGAGGCTGCGGGTCCGTACGGCGCCCCTGTCCGAGGCGATACGGCCCGAAGCCTCCCACGACCGGTCGTGCGGACGGCGGTTTCTCAGGCGGCCCGGTAGGCCTCGGCCAGCTTGCGGACGGCCTCGGCGTACCGTCCGGTGAGCGAGAGGTGATCGGCGTCGGCGAACGGTTTCGCGACCGCCGCCGTGACGTCCGCGCCCACCTTCTGCTGGACGATCAGCCGAGCCCGGGCGACGAGCGCGCGGCCGGCCCGGTCGGATCCCGCCCGTTCGGCCGCCGCGGCCGCGACGCCGAGCGCGCGCAGGGTGGCCGCCCCGCCCGTCGGCGTCTTGGCCAGGGTCGTCAGGCCCCAGCCGTACGGGAACTGCGGATCGTACGACGTGTCGCCGACGTTGATCGGCAGCTGGGCCTCGGACCGGGGCCAGGTCACCGGGAGCCGGCCGGTGAAGGGCCGTTTCCCGTACAGCACGTCGGCCACGCCGTCGCCCTCCGTGCCCGGCAGCCAGGACGCCACCAGGGCGTCGATCGCGCCGAGCCGGTCGCCGACCAGCAGGGGGCGTCCGGAGACGATGAGCACCGCGCACTTCATGGCCGCGCACACCCGGTCGACGGCGGCGCGGTCGGCGGCTGACAGCTGGAGCGAGTGCCCGTTGCCGACGTCCCCCACCCCTTCCGCGTACGGGGTCTCGCCGACGACGACCACGCCGACGTCGTAGCCGGCCGTGGGTGCGGAGGCGTCCTTGGAGTAGGTGACGTCACCATCCTCGCGCATCGCGTCGAGGATCGTGGTGCCCTGCGTGTGGGTGCCGGAGGCGCCCTGCCAGGTGACCGTCCAGCCGCCGGTCTGGTTGCCGAGGTCGTCGGCGTTGGACCCGGCGACGTAGACCTTCTGCGTCTTCCTCAACGGGAGCACCCCGCCGCTGTTCTTCAGCAGGACCTGCGACTGGGCGGCCGCCTGGCGGGCGACGGCCCGGTGCGCTGCGCCGCCGATCTTCGAGGCGTTGTCCGTCCGCGCGTAGGGGTGCTCGAACAGTCCCAGCCGGAACTTCTGCGTGAGGATGCGCGAGACGGCGTCGTCGATCCGCTTCCGGCTCACCTGCCCGGCGTTCACCTGGCCGATCAAGGTGGAGGCGAAGTCCTGGTAGCCGTACGGGACCATCATCATGTCGACGCCCGCGTTCACCGCCGTGCGGACGCGGGACGGATAGTCGCCGGGGAGCTGGTCGACGGCGTTCCAGTCGCTGATGACGAACCCGTCGAAGCCCATGCGTCCCTTCAGCACGCCGTTGATCATGTCGGCACGGGCGTGCATCTTCACCGGGCCCTGTCCGTCGCCGAGGACGTCGAGCGAGGAGTACGACGGCATGACGGTGCCGATGCCCCGGTCCACGGCGGTGCGGTACGGCGCCAGGTGGACGGCCTCCAGCTGCTGCCGGGTGACCTTGGTGACGCCCTGGTCGATGGTGTACGTGCCCGTCGTGGACGAGCCGTACTCGGTGCCGCCGTCGCCGACGAAGTGCTTGGCGGTGGCGAGGACCTTGTCGTCGTTCTTCAGGTCCCGTCCGTCGGCGCGGCCCTGAAGCCCCTGGATGACGGTCTCCATGGACTCGACGAGGGCCGGGTCCTCGCCGAAGGACTCGTAGGAGCGGCCCCAGCGTTCGTCGCGCGAGACGCAGACGCAGGGGGCGAAGTCCCACGGGACGCCCGTGGCACGGACCTCACTGGCCGTCACCGCGCCCGTGCGCTGGGCGAGTTGGGGATCACGGGTCGCGCCGATGCCGATGTTGTGCGGCATGATCGTGGCGCCGACCAGGTTGTTGTGGCCGTGCACGGCGTCGACGCCGTAGATCAGCGGTATCTGCAACCGCGTGGCCAGCGCGCGGAGCTGGAAGCCGTCGATCATCTCGGCCCAGGCTTCGGGGGTGTTGGGCGTGGGCGTCGAGCCGCCGCCGGAGAGCAGCGAGCCGAGCTGGTACGCGGTGACGTCGGCCCCCTCCCCCACGGCCCCGCGCTCCGCCTGGGTCATCTGCCCCGCCTTCTCCTCCAGGGACATGCGGGACAGGAGGTCGGCGACCCGCTTGCGCACCGGCGACCTGGCGTCCAGATAGGGCAGTCCGTTGGCGTCGACGACGACCTGCGGCGTCTCGGCGGGGGCCTTGGCGCCGGTGACCGTGAGCTGCAGCGGGACGGTCTCGGCCGGCTCGCCGGTCGTGTCCCGGAGGGTGCGGACCTTGACGGTGCGGGTCGCGCCCGAGGCCGTTCCGGCCGGGAAGGTGAGCGTTCCGGTGACGGGCGTGTAGTCCCGGCCGGGGTCGGCGGTGCCGCCGGTGGTCGCGTAGGCGACGGTCACCGGCTCGTCGAGGGGGGCGGAGCCGGTGGTGGCGACGGTGACCGAGACGGTGGCCGTGCCGCCCTCGCGGACCGGGTAGACGGCGGCGTCGGTGGTCACCTTCGCCCGCAGCGCCTGGTCGGCCCTGCCGTACAGCTCGACGTCGTCCATGGCGAAACGGCCCTTGACGCCGACGGGGAGCGTGACGGCGTACCCCCACATCCCAGTGAGCCCGAGGACGTGGTCGATGCCACCGACGGGCTGGTAGTCCGTTCGGTAGGCGAAGCCGGTGAAGGGGAGTTCGACCTGTTTCCAGCCGGTGAAGTCGTCGGTGAACGACGTCGTCCACAGCTCGGAGGCCTCGCCGTTCGCGCCGCCGTCCTTGATCTCGAAGGGGATCTTCTTGCCGGAGTCCTGGCCCTCCCACCACAGGCGGATGCCGCGGCGGGCGGACCAGTCGTGGGCGGGCCGGTCGGCCGCGAAGTCGTGCGTGAAGCCGCCGTAGCCGCTGATGTCGTAGGCGCCGGTGAGCACCTTCTCGCCCTCGGGGGCGTCGGCGCGGGCGGTCAGCTGCAGGGCGGGCGGGTCGTCGCCGTCTCCGCCCCAGGTGAAAATGCCCTCGGCGGGCTGGGAGGCGAAGGGGACCTCCCCCTCGAAACGGTCGACGGGAACGGGCGCGGGGTCGTCGGCGGCCTGGGACGCCGTCGGCGTCAGCACGGCGGCGAGCAGGGCGGTGGAGAGCAGGGTCGTGGAGAGGAGCAGAGCGGTTCTCGGCATGGACCTTCCCTCGGCTCACATAGGTCACTCAGCACTTACTTCACGCCGTGAGTTAACTGACGGACCGCGCGCCCGTCAAGACGTCACGCCAGAGCGCCCGGAGGAGATCGGGCGTGAGGAGAGCCCGCACAGCATCCGGTCCCTTTCCGGCGGAGCTCCTCGCCGCGGCCGGCGTCAGGTGAGCGAGATCGGGATTCAGCCGCGGCTCCGGGCTACCGCCCGACCGGGAGCAGGGATTCAGCCGCTGATCTCCTTGCTGGAGTCGCCGCCGCCGATGGCGATCTTGCGAGGCTTGGCCTGCTCGGCGACCGGGATGCGCAACCGCGGCACACCGGCCTCCTAGGCGGCGTCGACGCGTTCGGTGTCCAGGGTCTCGCCGAGGAGGAGCTGACGGCTGAAGGAGCCGGTGGGCCGCTCCGCGATCACGATCTCGCTGTCCGGGTCGGCGCTCGGACGGCGTTCCGCCCTGACCGTCAGCACGTTGCGCTCGGCGTCCGGGTCGATCGACTCAGGGGCCACGCCCGGAAGATCCAGCTCGACGACGAGGGTCTCACCGTCGGAACGCGTCCATCGGCATGGCCATGACCCGACTCAAGGCTGGGCGGGCCGCCGGCGCGCCGCCGCCCCCTCGGGGAGCGCCGCCGAGGGGGCGGTGGTCACTCAGTCGGCGGCCGGGCCGGCGTGCTCCGTGCCGGACAGCTCGGCCAGGAACCGGTGACACCGGGCCGCACGTTCCGAGTCCTGCTCCATGACGTTGCGGAAGAACTCGGCGATCTCCTTCTTACCGGCGTTCTCCGCGTCGCGGACGTACTGGCCGTAGTCGTGCCCGGCCTTCAACGAGTGGTACTGCACCGACACGAGGTCGTACATGACGTCGCTGAATCCCGTTTCTCCTGTTGCCATGGCTCCTCCTGGTGCGAAAAGCGAGACAACCACCGGGTATCACGGCGTCGGCGCCTGAAACGAACCGTCTCGGGTTCCGTCAGGCCACCGCGCCACCGCGAGCCGCCCACAGTCGGCCGAGTTCCGCGGACAGGCGCTCCGTCAGCGGACGCGACGGATACGGATCGGACCCCGGGCCGTCGTCGGCTCGACGGGGCGGCCGGCCTGAGTGATCTCCACCTCGCCGGCCGCGACCAGGCGGCGAGCCGCGCGGCGAGCGGGCTCCATGAGCTCGCGCCAACCGTCGTCGTCCCCCTCGTACGCCGCCCGCGCGGCGTCCGAGGGACAGATCGTCCTGCCGGGGCCGCGGCGCTCCAGCAACTCAAGGATCACCCGCTCCAAGCGCCGGCCCGTCTGCCGCTCGCTCTCGCTCACCAGGCCAGTATCGCCCGGTCAGGCCGCTGGTTCGGGAAGTTCGCCGGGCCGGACGGGCACGATCTCGACGCGGGTGCAGCCGGTCTCCTTCAGCGCCTTACGCCGGCGCTTGGCGGCGGGTTTGTCGTATCTGCCGGCGGAGGCCTGCGGCACGCCGTCGCGGTCGGTCCAGACCAGACCGTACTGGAGCGTCGCGGTAGTCATGGCGTTCATCCTCCCTGGCGGCACCGGTCCGTCGGTGCGTCGTGCGGGCCGTTCGTGGTCCGTTTGATCCAGCAGCTTCACACGGCCAGGCGAAACGCAAAAGAGCACCCCTGTACCCGTCGTGGCCTCGACGCGTTCGAAGGCTCCCGTTGTGCTGCGGGCGGGGGCGGCGGTGTCGCGGCGGTCATCGCTGCATCCCCGTCCGTGACCCTTGCACGGGCGGCGTTCTTTCGACCTCGCTGGACGTGTCTCACCGCAGGCGCGCGGTGAGCGTTCCCTCATCCGTTCGGTGGCCGTCTGCTCGCAGACCCCGGCGCCCCCGCTTCAGATGGGACCGACGCGGCTGACATCCGAGTGAGGATCGTCGGACGGCGGGTACGCAGGAAGTCAACCGGAAAGCCGGCGCGGCGGGACGGCCGCGCCCAGCTGAAAGGAGAACGACATGCCACAGGGCTCCAACGCGAAGCGTGAGCGTCAGTACGAGCACATCAAGGAGGGCGCCGAGAAGCGCGGTGCCGGCAAGGGCCGGGCGAAGGAGATCGCGGCCCGCACGGTGAACAAGGAACGTGCGCGCTCCGGCGAGTCGAAGACGGCGAGCAAGACGTCCACCCAGGACCCGAAGTCCGCTCCGCAGCGCGGCGGTGAACGGTCGCACCGCGGCGCTCAGGGACCGACGAAGGACCAGCTCTACGCGGAGGCGAAGAAGCGCGGCATCGACGGCCGTTCGTCGATGAGCAAGAAGGAACTGGCCAACGCCCTGGGGCGCTGACCGGGCGAGGCCGGCCGGAGGTTGGCTGCGCGGTGCCGCGCGGACTCCGGCGCGCGTTTCCCCTGCGCCGGCCGCCGGCCGACTGGGGCCCCGGTCGACCGGCCCGGCTGTCTTTCCCTGCACGCTCGTGCCGCCTCCCGGCCGCCGGCCCGCCCCACTCACCCCTGCCCCGACGTCGGCCACCGTCTCCGGGGACTCCTGTCTGCGGGGACTCCGCGCCCCCCGGTCCGAGCCCAGCGGCGCGGAGCGGATGCCCCCGCAGCCGCCGGCGGCCGGGTCGGGACGTGCCCGGGCAGTGGCCGCGTCCGCGGAAGGGCCCTCGATCACACGCTCTCGTCCCGGCGGACGGAGAAGGCGCCCGCGCGCAGCGCCAGGACGGCCGCTTCCGCGGCTCGTTCGGGGAGTCGCGGGTCCGGATCGAGCCGCAGGAGCACCAGTTGGTGGTAGAGCGGCGCCGTGGCGGCGATCAGGAGGCTTCGCGCGTCCGTGTGCTGTGAGGGCGCCTCACCGCGCTCGACGGCGCGCTCGACGAGGATCTCGCACTGGGCGTACCGGTGTGTCCACAGCCGGGTCTGCGCCTGTGCGGCCCGCTCCGAGTGGAACGAGGCGGCCATCAGCGCGACCGCGACAGACGGCTGGACCAGCAGGGACTCCTGGATCTCCTGGTTGAGGGCCGTCAGGTCGCCGCGGAGCGAGCCGGTGTCCGGCGGCTGCCAGTCCATCTCGCCGGCCGCGTCGATCACGTCGACGAGCAGGCCGCCGACATCGCGCCAGCGCCGGTACACCGTGGCGCGATGCACTCCGGCCCGTGTCGCGACACCCTCCATCGTGAGTCCCTCATGACCGCGTTCAGCCAGTTCGGCGCGTACCGCGTCGAGGACCTGGGCGCGGATGCGGGCGGTGCGACCGCCCGGACGGCGGTCCGCCGTGGTGTCCGGTTCGTCTGTCATCGGCCATGAGTATCCGGTTGATCAAGGCGGCAAGCCGTGCCAGCATCTTAACGCGACAGTTGTCGCCCTAGGGCCCAGAGAGGAACCGCCTCCGCGATGCCGCCCGTTCCCGCTGACCCCACCGTGCTCCACCCGATGCCCGAGCACCCGCGCGTGGTTCTGCTCAAGCCGTTGGTGACGTCGCCGCTGATCGAGGTCGGCGACTTCTCCTACTACGACGATCCCGACGACCCGACCGCGTTCGAGACGCGCAACGTCCTGTACCACTACGGGCCCGAGCGGCTGGTCATCGGCAAGTACTGCGCGCTGGGGACGGGCGCCCGGTTCATCATGAACGGCGCCAACCACCGCATGGACGGCCCTTCCACTTTCCCCTTCCCCACCATGGGCGGCTCCTGGGCGGAGCACTTCGACCTGATCACCGACCTGCCCGGCCGGGGCGACACGGTCGTCGGCAACGACGTCTGGTTCGGCCACGGCGCCACGGTCATGCCCGGCGTACGCATCGGTCACGGCGCGATCATCGCCGCCGGCGCCGTGGTCACCGCCGACGTCCCCGACTACGGCATCGTCGGCGGCAACCCCGCCCGGCTGATCCGCACCCGCTACGACGCGGCGGACGTCGCCCGGCTCCTCGCCGTCGCGTGGTGGGACTGGCCCGTGCAGCACATCACCCGGCATGTACGGACGATCATGTCGGGGACCGTGTCCGACCTGGAGGAGGCCGCCGCGCGGGCCGGCCGGTCCTGACGCCACGCCCTCGCCGCACCGCCCGGGCCGTCCGTCGGGGTGATCCGGTCGTCGCGGCGTCCACGGCCGAAACCCCGTTCCGCCGGGCCAATGGATCAACCCGTCCCGCTCTCCGGTACCGTCAGGGGTATGAGCCATCCGCACCCCGACCTCAAACCCGCCCCGCCCCTTCCCGCTGGAGGGTTGCGGGTCGTCGCCCTGGGCGGCCTGGGTGAGATCGGCCGCAACATGACCGTCTTCGAGTACGCAGGCAAACTGCTCGTCGTCGACTGCGGCGTGCTGTTCCCGGAGGAGACCCAGCCCGGCGTGGACGTGATCCTGCCGGACTTCACCTCGATCCGGGACCGTCTGGACGACGTCGTGGCCGTGGTGCTCACCCACGGGCACGAGGACCACATCGGCGGCGTGCCGTACCTGCTGCGCGAGCGGCGCGACATCCCCGTCGTCGGCTCCAAGCTGACGCTGGCGTTCCTGGAGGCCAAGCTCAAGGAACACGGCATCCGGCCGCGCACGGTGCGGGTACGCGAGGGCGACCGGCGCAGCTTCGGCCCCTTCGACTGCGAGTTCGTGGCGGTCAACCACTCCATCCCGGACAGTCTCGCGGTCGCGATCCGCACCGGCGCCGGCATGGTGCTGCACACCGGCGACTTCAAGATGGACCAGTTCCCCCTCGACGAGCGCATCACCGACCTGCGCGCCTTCGCCCGCCTCGGCGAGGAGGGCGTGGACCTGTTCCTCACCGACTCCACCAACGCCGAGGTCCCCGGCTTCACCACCTCCGAGCGTGAGCTGAACCCGGCGATCGAGCAGGTGATGCGCACCGCGCCGCGCCGGGTCATCGTCTCCAGCTTCGCCAGCCATGTGCACCGCATCCAGCAGGTCCTGGACGCCGCCCACCAGCACGGCCGCAAGGTCGCCTTCGTCGGCCGGTCGATGGTCCGCAACATGGGCATCGCCCGCGACCTGGGCTATCTCAAGGTCCCCTCCGGTCTGGTCGTGAACACCAAGGAGCTGGAGAAGCTCCCCGACCACAAGATCACACTGGTGTGCACCGGCTCGCAGGGCGAACCGATGGCCGCGCTGTCGCGGATGGCCAACCGCGACCACATGATCCGCATCGGCAAGGGCGACACCGTCCTGCTCGCCAGCTCCCTCATCCCCGGCAACGAGAACGCCATCTACCGGGTGATCAACGGGCTGACCCGATGGGGCGCCCATGTGGTCCACAAGGGCAACGCCAAGGTGCACGTCTCGGGTCACGCCAGCGCCGGCGAACTCGTCTACTGCTACAACATCGTCAAGCCCCGCAACGTCATGCCCGTCCACGGTGAATGGCGCCACCTGCGGGCCAACGGCGACCTCGCCATCCGTACCGGTGTCGACCCCGAGCGGGTCGTGATCGCCGAGGACGGCGTCGTCGTCGACCTCGTCGACGGGCGCGCGTCCATCACCGGCAAGGTCCCGGCCGGCTACGTCTATGTGGACGGCATGGAAGTCGGCGGCGCCACGGAGGCCTCCCTCAAGGACCGCCTCACCCTCGCCGCCGAGGGCGTGGTCACGGTGGTGGCGATCGTCGACGCGGACACCGGCGCCCTCGCCGAGGCCCCCGACTTCCTGGCCCGTGGCTTCGTCCACGACGACGCGACCTTCGAGTCGGTCATCCCCGTCATCGAGAAGACCCTGGCCACGGCGGCGCAGGAAGGGGTCGGGGACGCGCACCAACTCGAACAACTCCTCGCCCGAGCCGTCGCGAACTGGGCGTTCCGCACTCACCGCCGCAGGCCTCTCATCATCCCCGTCATCATCGACGCCTGACCCAGGGTCCCGCGGCACGCCCCCGGTTGCGGTCAGGGCCTGCGCCCACCGGATCGCTCGCCGAGGGGGCGCCGTCGGGGGGCGGTGCACCCCCCGCCCGGGGCCGGCACACCAGACCCGGGGGGGGGGGGCCGGCCGGGGGGGGGGCGGT